>JAIENC010000146.1 GCA_019751635.1 Mycobacteriaceae bacterium | reverse complement strand
GCTGCCGAGACTGAGGACGACCCGCCGCTGACCACTGATCTCCTCGCCAATCTTCAGGCTGGCTTGCTTGACGATGCAACGGCCGCCCGGATACGGAAACGAATTCGCGCAGATCCCACAGCCGCAACAATCCTGCACGCGCTCAATCAAGTACGCAGTGACGTGGCCGCCTTAGCGAGTTCCCCAGCACCGCACACTCCCCCAGCGGCCAACGCCCGATATGCCGTACACGCGTTGCACCCCCGCAGGAGGTTAGCCAGGATTGTTGCGGCAGGTTTTGGTCTAGGTGCGGGTATCGTCGCGATCGGTATCGGCACAGCAGCACTCCTGCACCCACACCCTTTTCCTGACAATGCTGCTACCAGCGATCCACCCACCGCACGGCATATCACCGTCTCATCGACGAGCGCTGATCTTGCCCTGCCGGTCGAGCAGATTCTCACCCTGCTTAACCACGATCCCGACTACGGGCCACTCAGCGATCCAACCCGACGGGCCGCCTGTCTTAACGGCCTGGGCTACCCGACTGCCACCCCACTGCTGGGAGCGCAAGTGATGGAGATCCATGGCCAGCGTGGGGTGTTACTGGTGTTACCCGGCGAGACCAGCGACAAGTTGACAGTTATTGTCGTGCCAATCACGTGCGGTCCCCTCGATACTGGTCTGCTTGCAACCACCGTGCTCGCTCGCCGGTAGTGTTGCCTAACAGTGAGAACCGGCGAAGATAACGCCGCCGCGGGAACAACAGCGCCGGCACCGATGTTCATCACTATTTGTAGAACAGCTTTCGGATGAGAAAGGCTTGGATGACCGCCAGCACCTCTGTCCATGACGTGATCGTGATCGGTTCCGGTCCCGCCGGCTACACCGCCGCCCTTTACACCGCTCGGGCACAGCTAACTCCGCTCGTTTTCGAAGGCAGCTCGTTTGGCGGTGCGTTAATGACCACCAGCGAGGTAGAGAACTATCCCGGTTTTCGCGAAGGCATCACCGGTCCTGAGCTGATGGACCAGATGCGGGAACAGGCACTGCGCTTTGGCGCGGACCTTCGGATGGAAGACGTCGAGTCGGTAACGCTGGACGAACCAGTGAAATCAGTTGTTACCGCTGACGGGCAGACCCATCATGCCCGGGCCGTCATCCTCGCGATGGGTGCCGCGGCGCGCTATCTCCACGTGCCAGGAGAACAGGAACTGCTGGGTCGAGGGGTGAGTTCGTGTGCCACCTGCGACGGCTTTTTCTTTCGGGATCACGACATCGCTGTTATTGGTGGGGGCGACTCAGCCATGGAAGAGGCCCTGTTCTTGACCCGATTCGCCCGCAGCGTGACACTCGTGCACCGGCGCGATGAGTTTCGTGCTTCCAAGATCATGTTGGAGCGCGCTTCTACCAACGACAAGATCCAGTTCGTCACTAACCACGTGGTGGTGGCAGTGGACGGCGAAAGCACCGTTACCGGATTGCAGATACGTGACCTCCACACCGACCAAACCCGCACGCTAGCCGTGACCGGCGTTTTCGTTGCGATCGGCCACGAACCACGTTCAGGCCTTGTACGAGGGTCTGTGGAACTTGATTCCGATGGCTACGTGCTGGTTCAAGGACGCACCACCCAGACCTCTCTCGACGGGGTGTTTGCCGCCGGAGATCTGGTTGATCGCAGCTACCGGCAAGCGGTTACCGCCGCTGGTAGCGGTTGCGCTGCGGCGATTGACGCCGAACGTTGGCTAGCGGATCACGCGGAATCGCATCCCACACCGCAAGCCGCAGAAATCACCCGTTAATCGCGCCACCATACTGATTGGAGCATTGCTATGACATCTGCCGAGCACACCGGAGCCACCGTGGAGGTTTCCGACGCCTCGTTTGCCACGAAGGTTCTGGGTAGCACCAAGCCTGTGCTCGTGGACTTTTGGGCTACCTGGTGTGGACCGTGTCGAATGGTCGCGCCAGTGCTGGACGAGATCGCGGCGGAGCAAGCCGATCAGCTCACCGTCGCCAAGCTCGATGTGGATAGCAATCCCACTACAGCACGTGATTTTCAAGTCGTGTCCATCCCCACACTGATCTTGTTCAAAGATGGTCAGCCAGTGAAAAGAATCGTCGGCGCCAAAGGCAAAGCGGCATTATTACGGGAACTTTCCGAGGCTCTACCCGGTCTGGCCTAACCCAGCCAGGCCAGTCCGGGATTGGCGGTAGTTCAATAACCGGCCCTGCGCTGGCCTGGCGTTTCCCTAAACCAATGATCATTTGCGACAATAGCTGCTAGCTATCTGGCTACTTTGTCAGCAGTTGTCACCGGAGGACCCTTGGTATGTCGAGTCAGCGCCGCGAAAGCGGCGACGCACTGCGTTGCGGTGACCGCAGCGCAGCGGTCGCTGAAATCCGGGCTACGCTGACGACGCTGGGCCTTTTAGATAATCCCGACGACGACCTCAGCACCGGCCGACATGTTGCGGCCGACATGTTCGACCCAGAACTTGACCATGCGGTACGTGCTTTCCAACAACAACGTGGACTACTAGTAGACGGACTCGTCGGAGAGGCCACCTACCGGGCTTTGAAAGAGGCCTCATACCGGCTAGGGGCCCGTACCCTCTACCACCAATTCGGCGCCCCCTTCTACGGTGATGACGTCGCCACTCTGCAAGGCCGCTTGCAAGATCTCGGCTTTTACACCGGGCTGGTTGACGGTTACTTCGGGTTGCAAACGCATAACTCCTTGATGTCCTATCAGCGCGAATACGGGCTTTATGCAGACGGTGTCTGCGGTCCAGAAACATTGCGTTCCTTGTACTTTCTTAGCTCACGAGTAACCGGCGGCTCACCACACGCCATTCACGAAGAAGAACGAGTTCGCCGATCTGGGCCGAAGCTTTCGGGTAAACGAATCATTATCGATCCAGGCCGAGGCGGTATCGATCACGGCCTGATCACCCAGGGACCAGCTGGCGCAATCAGTGAAGCAGATGCGCTCTGGGACTTAGCAAGTCGACTCGAGGGCCGCATGGCCGCGATTGGCATGGAAACGTTCCTCTCCCGGCCGGCTAATCACAGCCCATCGGATACCGAGCGTGCCGCCACCGCCAATACCGTTGGCGCCGATCTGATGATCAGTCTGCGCTGCGCCACGCACACTAGCCCGGCCGCCAATGGCGTAGCGTCTTTTCATTTCGGCAATTCGCACGGTTCGATCTCAACAATTGGCCGCAATCTTGCTGATTTCATTCAGCGAGAAGTGGTCGCCCGGACCGGTTTTCGTGATTGCCGTACCCATAGTCGCACTTGGGATTTATTGCGACTGACCAGAATGCCTAGCGTTCAAGTTGACCTTGGCTATATCACAAATCCCCACGATCGGGCGATGCTAATCTCCGCACAAACCCGAGACGCTATCGCCGAAGGTATCCTCGCCGCGGTGAAAAGACTCTATCTACTCGGCAAAAATGATCGACCGACTGGGACATTTACCTTCGCCGAGCTTCTTGCTCACGAGATATCCATGGAACGCGCCGGCCGATCCGGCACTTCGTAACTCGCTTTTCAGCTCAAACTTCCTACCGACGAAGCCAGCGCCACCGCTGGTTGCGACAACTGAGCTTCTTTCAGTAAGCGATCTAAAGCGGCCTCAACCTCAGCCTTCCATCCCAAGCCTTTATCCAGCTCCAACCTCAGTCGGGGAAAGTATCGATGCGGTGTCACTACCTTGAAGCCCACATCTGTTAAGAAGTCGGCATCGATGACGCAATGCATAATTGAACAATCGCCAAGCCCCGCTAACACAGGTTGGACATCGAATGGCGCCAACGAAGGATCCTGTAATTCCGCGGCAGCCGGATTACGGCCAAACGCCTCTAATGCTCGAACTCCCCGTCGAACCAGTTCGTCAACCACACGGGCAATCAAACTATGCGGCAACCGATCGATATCCGACATCGGATCAACACCCATCGAGGTCAGCAATACCGCATCCGCGGATACCGGTCCGGTGGGGAATCGATGCGCCCGCGGCACCATTCCCGGCGGGGCATAAAGTACATACCCGAGGCATCGGGACTCGACATCAACAGTGTTACCGTAGCTATCCGCCGAAACGGGTACAGCAACCTGACCACATGATCCCCAGTCCAACATCACCATCGACAACCACGCTTCTTTTTCAAACTCCGGATCGGCGAGGTGTTCGTCGTGACCAAGCGTTGCGGGATCCATCTCCCAAAAGACACAGCGGCGAGCATGCTTCGGTAAGTGTTCAAATATCTCAAGCCGCAGTGGTGCGATGCGAACTGACACTAGACCCCTGGCCTCCGGATGGGTGCGGTTTTTGGCGAGCAATCTTGCTTCCATGCCCGGCTTAAAGCAGTAACGATCCCAGGTCGATGCTGTGTCACAGTGACGGAACTACCTGGTGTCTCTGGCTATCCCCGTTTACGCCTGCGCGCTGTTCATCAGTTCGACGATGCGCTGCAAATCATCCACTGAACCAAATTCCACAATGATTTTGCCTTTCCTTTTCCCTAAGCTAACCGTCACACGAGTATCGAAAGTGCTCGACAATCGCTCGGCTACCTCTTGAAGACCGGGCATCTGCACCGGGCGGCGCCGCGGCGGGGTCGGATTACTCACATCGCTATGGTTAGCGAGGGTAACTATCTCTTCGGTGGCTCGTACCGATAAACCTTCGGCAACAATTCTGCTCGCTAATTCTTCTTGTGCGTCCGGACCGGCTTCTAGCGAGAGTAGCGCTCGAGCATGGCCAGCGGATAACACACCGGCAGCAACCCGGCGCTGGACTGGAATCGGCAGTCTCAGTAAGCGAATGGTGTTTGTGATAACCGGGCGAGAACGACCAATACGTGCAGCAAGTTCATCGTGGGTGACATCAAATTCATCTAACAACTGCTGATAAGCTGCTGCTTCTTCCAAGGGGTTGAGCTGCACTCGATGAATATTTTCCAATAGCGCGTCACGCAGCAGATTGTCATCACCGGTCTCTCTGACGATGGCCGGTATAGTGGTCACACCCGCCTGCTGGGCGGCCCGCCAACGCCGCTCCCCCATCACAATCTGGTAGCGCGCACCACTTTCCGCCCCTTTAACTTCCCGCACCACAATTGGTTGCAGAAGCCCGAACTCCCGGATTGAATGCACCAGTTCCAATAACGCTTCCTCGTCAAATACCTGACGTGGCTGACGCGGATTAGGTTCGATTGCATCCGGAGCAATTTCACGGTATACCGCGCCAATCGCCGACGCTTCCGAAGTCGGCCCACCTAGCACAACATCTGCGGCAGCATCACCCATGCGCGGTCCGAGTGAAACGTTTCCGTCGGAGTGCGAGGCATTATCCGTTGGCCCCGTGGGGATCAATGAAGCTAGGCCGCGACCAAGCCCACCCCTCTTACGTGACGATTGAGTCATAACTACTCCCCCTCCGAGGGTAGGCGATCGCGTTCGACAAGTTCGCGGCTAGCGTCGAGATAACTCATCGCCCCACGAGAGCCCGGATCATAATCGATGATTGTCATGCCATATCCAGGCGCTTCGGAGACCTTAACACTGCGTGGAATCACCGTGCGTAACACTTTATCGCCAAAATATCGACGCACCTCTTCGGCAACTTGATCAGCCAGTTTCGTTCGACCATCATGCATGGTCAGAATCACCGTTGTGACGTCAAGGGAGGGATTAAGGTGGGCCTTCACCATGTCGATATTTCGCATGAGCTGAGAAACCCCCTCTAACGCGTAGTACTCGCATTGAATAGGAATCATCACCTCCGGCGCTGCCACAAGAGCGTTGATAGTAAGCAGCCCCAGGGAGGGGGGGCAGTCAATAAAAACGTAGTCAAAGCCGAGGTCCTCTACTTCAGCCAACGCTTTCCGTAACCTATTTTCCCGAGCCACCATGCTGACCAGTTCGATCTCCGCGCCAGCAAGGTCAATCGTGGCCGGCACACAAAAAAGGCGTGGGCTATGCGGGCTGTTTCGCAATGCATCCCGCAGGGGAACTTCACCGATTAACACTTCATAGGAAGACGGGGTACCGGATTGCCGGTGGGTAATTCCCAACGCCGTACTGGCGTTACCTTGCGGATCTAGATCGATAACAAGCGTCTTAAGTCCTTGAACAGCAAGTGCTGCAGCAAGATTTACCGCCGTAGTGGTTTTACCCACTCCGCCTTTCTGGTTCACCACGGTAAACAGTCGCCGCTTGGATGGTCGCGATAGCGGTTCGCACGCAGTATGCAGCACTCGCATCGCGCGCTCTGCCGCAGCGCCGATAGGCGTATCGCTTTCAGGCATTGTTTCACGTGGAACATCGAACATTTCTAGCTGGTCCTTTTGTGTAACCACGAATGTTTGCGATTAAATGTCAGAATTTTGAGGGTTGGACGGTTACCCCACCTCGGGACACTCACCTGTTGACCTACGGCCGCGTATTGCAGATCCGCCCGGGATGCTTCTGGCCATAATCGGATCGAAGGGGGCGTCACTGACCCTCCATAATCTGCGCCGCCGAAGAGTTCTCTGCCGATTTCCGGTTGGATGCCGAACAATTCACAGTTCCCCTACCCCGGGTTTTTCTCGGCGGATTCTTGCGATATGCCGAAACAACGGTAGTGGGAAAATCTAGACAGCCCACCCCGCACCGCACCGCTTCAACGCCCTCGGCACCCAAAGCCGACATCGCAGGTAGATACTGGCCAATCTCGTCTATCGCGCGCTCACCTTTGATCGCCAACATTCGACCACCGGGCGCCAGGAACGGAAAGCTCCAGCGTGTTAATTTGTCTAACGGTGCCACTGCTCGCGATACGGCCACGTCCATCTGACTGATCCGCTGACGAACAGAGGGTTCTTCGGCCCTCCCCCGCACGATTTCGACAGCAAGACCCAATTCGGCCACGACCTCTTCAAGAAATTTGGTCCGCCGCAGCATGGGCTCAAGCAGAATAAGCCCAAGATCCGGGCGCGCAAGCGCCAATGGCACCCCGGGAAGACCAGCACCGCTTCCAATATCAACCACACCGGCTTCGTCTGGTATTAGTTCGGCAAGCACTGCGCTATTAAGTAGATGCCTTTCCCAAAGGCGCCCGGTCTCGCGGGGGCCGAGAAGCCCTCGATCCACCCCCGGACCAGCCAATATTTCGGCGTACCGCCGGGCCTTGGGTAACCGGGAACCAAAAATCTCGGCCGCAGCGCTCTGGATTTCATCGGAAATCACCGAAGGAGCCACCCGTTTCACGTGAAACATTCCTCCGATTTCGATGCAGGGCCAGCGAATTACATGTGTGTGACTTGGTCTAGTCCCGCACGATCACGACGCGCCGCTCGGGTTCCACACCTTGACTTTCGCTGCGTACACCGGAAACCGTCGCCACAGCATCGTGGATGATTTTACGTTCAAAAGGCGTCATCGGCTCGAGTTCTTCACGGCCACCATTTTTCAACACACGGCGGGCGGCCTTCTCCCCTAGCGCAGCCAGCTCTTCACGCCGCCGACGACGCCAACTCGCGATATCCAGCATGAGACGACTCCGAACCCCCGTCTTCTGATGAACAGCCAGCCGGGTCAGCTCCTGAAGTGCATCCAGGACCTCTCCGTCGCGGCCCACCAACTTAGTAAGGTCGTCGCTGCCATCGATGCTTACCACCGCGCGGTTGCCCTCGACATCGAGATCGATATCGCCATCGAAATCCAACAGATCCAGCAGTTCTTCCAAGTAATCACCGGCGATCTCGCCTTCGGCTACCAAACGCTCCTCGGTCTCCTGTGGATCACCAAGATCTGCGGCGCCGGCGGCAACAAGGGTGTCCCCTTTAGTGTCCGTTCCTTGCATGTCGACATCAAGTTCCGTGGTGTCAGCATCCGTCATTGGCCTTCTCCCTTGATTCATCAATTTCAGATTGGGTAATTCACGCCAGCTCGGGCGTTCCACTAAGCACGACGCGCTGGTGATGAAAAATTGCTTACCACGCAGTCGTAAGACCAGATTTCCCTACTCATCGTTTACGTTTCTTGGGCTGCGCACCAGGGCCTGTCGCTGAAGAATTTCCCGGGGGGTCGACTTCTCTGCCGGAATCACGAGTCACTTGTTCAGCTTCCACAGGTGCCGCATCTGTCGATTCGTTATCTGTTGGCGATTTAACGGAGACCTGTGGCGAAGTTGCTTCCCGTTTTGGCTTTGCCCCGGGGGCCGGTGCGCTCGCCGCGCGTCGTTCGATCGCTTCGCGTTTCTTCGCTTCTTCTTCACGTTCGATCATGTTGAATACGTAATGCTGCTGGCCGAAAGTCCAGATGTTGTTGGAAAACCAGTACAAAATAATTGCTAAGGGCAGAAAAGGACCGCCCAAGACCACCCCGAAAGGAAAAAGATAGAGCGCCATCTTATTCATCAACGCAGTTTGCGGATTAGCTGCGGCTTCAGGACTTTGCCGAGCAACAGATGCTCGACTATTAAAGTAGGTGGCTACACCAGCCAAAATCATGACAGGAACACCGACAGCAACAACAGCCGGTCGATAAAACTCGGTAAAAGCATCGATACCAGAGCGCTGTGTCATGGTGGCACCAATCGGTGCACCAAAGAGGTTGGCGTCCAGGAAGTGTCCGACGTCAGCGGAGCTAAAGAAATAGTTTCCGGTCCGCCGATTCTCAGCTATCGACAAATGGGGCTGACCGAATCCCCCTTGCGTCCTATTGAAAGAACGTAAAACGTGATAGAGCCCTAGGAACACGGGAATCTGAGCCAGCATCGGTAAGCAACCCAATATCGGATTAAAGCCGTGCTCGCGTTGCAACTTCTGCATCTCCAACGCCATGCGTTGACGATCTTTGCCATATTTTTTTTGTAGGGCTTTGATCTGAGGTTGGAGTTCTTGCATTTGCCGAGTGGTGCGGATCTGTCGGACAAAAGGCTGGTAAAGCAGGGCCCGTAAGGTAAACACCAAGAACATCACGGCGAGCGCCCAGGCGAAAAAGTTGGACGGACCAAATAGCAACGCAAAAGCTTTGTACCAAAGCAACATAATGCCCGATACCGGATAGTAAACGATGTCCAGACTGAACCAATTAATCAACAGAACCCACTCCCCGCTCCTCGACACCCGTGACGGTCCGGTACCGGATCCCATCCCCCGTGATGCCACGGCCCGCACTTGCCGAGTCTGATTGCAGCCAACCAGCTACCCGATACCAATCCGTACTCGGTGAGAGCATCGACTGCATACTGACTACAACTCGGGGTAAAACGACAGGTAGGCAGTCGCAACGGCGACACCATATTCCGGTACAGCTGAATCACAAAGATCATCGCACTTATCGTGATTCTGCTTGCGCTGTTGATCATGTCGTGAACGGGATGCGACCGTTCCGTCGCTTTCATCGCTGTGTCCCCACTAAGTCAAAGGCTCGCCGTAGACCTTTGCTGAGCTGATGCTGCAACGAACGAGAAGACGTCCGACGACTTCCCGGCAACGCTCGGATGACTACTTGATCGGCCGGTTCTAACTCTCTGAGCACGGCTCGTACCACATGCCGGAGCCGTCGCGAAACCCGATGGCGTTCCACTGCTGAGCCAACTTTTTTCGAGACCACTAACCCCACTCGTGGACCACCAGTTGTCCTGCCTCGTAAAAGGTGAACAACTAAGTCCGGCTGCGTGGCACGAATCCCGTACTTCACCGTTGCCTCGAACTCTGTTGACCGCCGCATCCGGTTATGCGCTGAAAGCACCGCTGAGAAACCGGTAATGAATCACGCAGTCAATACGTGGCGTCCTTTGCGACGCCGGGTGGCTACGATAGAACGCCCTGCGCGCGTTCGCATCCGTAACCGGAAACCGTGCACACGTGCTCGGCGCCTGTTATTGGGCTGAAAGGTCCGCTTGCCTTTAGCCACAGCTCTCTCCTCGTCATCTCTAGCACCGCAATCCGGTTGCTAAATATCTCGCAACTATGCCGATCCGGCACGATGCCTACTCTGTAAGTCCGTTGTGAGCCCTAAGACCCTTTGTCTAGCAAGTAGCCGGCGCAGTCCCTTGAACCAAGGTCGCAGCCGCATCACCAACTTAGGGGCGACTGTTCGAGGGTACTGATGTGCTTTCGCCAGGTCAAACCTCACCCCTATAACCGCACCTCAGTGAGATATTTGGTAACGAAATGTCTTGTGGCCCTAAGGTTGTAATCGACACAAAAAGAAGCTTCAAAGAACTCTGGCAAAGTGGTTGGCAGCCGCAAGGAAAACTGCTAGCTTCATGCGGTTGCTGTTTTCGACCAAAACCGCAACCGACAAGCACGCAAGAAGCCGACGGATCAACGGGGCTACGCGGATATTCTCAGTGACTTGTCTCTTGCATCGGTGTCCTGAACCGCCTATCGGCCGGAAACACGTTCGTGTCATCATCGTTCTTCACAGCTGTGGATAACTATGTGGATAGATGGTCTACTCACCGAGGTGGGTACACGTGATAGCGCACCAGGGGGATTCGTCGTTGAGCCATGACCCCAGTTCGGCTTTTACCGAAGTATGGAACGCGGTTGTCTCCGAACTCAATGGGGAATCCACCGAAAACGACAAGGCGGCTGGCAGCGCAACCCTACGCACTCCACTGACCCCTCAACAACGAGCCTGGCTAAATCTCGTCCAACCACTCACCATCGTTGAGGGCTTTGCTCTGCTGTCCGTCCCCAGTGGTTTTGTGCAAAACGAGATCGAACGTCATTTACGCACTCAAATCACCGAGGCGCTCAGCCGACGGCTCGGACAAGAGATCCAACTTGGAGTGCGGATCGCTCCCCCACATACCGAGACCGCAGACTCGGGTGCCTTACCTCAGACCAGCCCACACAGTGACACCGACGACAACGACACCACGGTTGACACTGACATCGAAGACACCGTTGACCCCGACGATCTCGACATCACTGTCAACAACACTCGCCAAGGTTGGCGAACTTATTTCACTCGACAAACTCATAACCCCAGCCCAGCCGCGGCCGGAGAAAACAGTCTCAACCGGCGCTATACGTTCGAGACTTTCGTTATCGGCGCATCCAATCGATTCGCCCATGCCGCAGCTCTGGCGGTTGCTGAAGCACCCGCCCGGGCCTACAACCCCTTATTCATCTGGGGCGAATCCGGGCTAGGAAAAACGCATCTTTTACATGCCGCGGGCAACTATGCTCAACGACTCTTCGCGGGTATGCGGGTCAAGTACGTCTCTACCGAAGAGTTCACCAATGACTTCATCAACTCACTTCGCGACGACCGTAAAGTCGCCTTCAAACGAAGTTATCGGGATGTCGATGTGTTGCTCGTCGACGACATCCAGTTCATCGAAGGTAAAGAAGGCATCCAAGAAGAGTTCTTCCATACCTTTAACACTCTGCATAACGCCAACAAGCAGATCGTCATCTCTTCCGACCGCCCGCCCAAACAACTGGCCACGCTGGAAGATCGGCTCAGAACTCGCTTCGAGTGGGGACTTACTACCGATGTCCAGCCCCCGGATTTGGAAACTCGTATTGCCATCTTGCGGAAAAAAGCCCAGGTGGAACGTCTGGCGGTGCCCAATGATGTGCTTGAACTGATTGCTAGCAGTATCGATCGCAACATCCGTGAGCTCGAGGGAGCGCTGATCAGGGTCACC
Organism: Mycobacteriaceae bacterium; assembly: GCA_019751635.1. GTDB lineage: Bacteria > Actinomycetota > Actinomycetes > Mycobacteriales > Mycobacteriaceae > Mycobacterium. The sequence continues at coordinate 4,328 of JAIENC010000146.1, read as the reverse complement.
GCGTTCGCATCGCTGAACAAAGCACTCATTGATAAAGCACTCGCTGAGATCGTGCTACGCGACCTGATCGCCGACACCGGCGTCATGCATATCAGCGCGTCCACGATCATGGCTGTGACCGCAGAATATTTCGACACCACGGTCGAACAACTTCGCGGTCCGGGTAAAACCCGTGCCCTGGCGCAGTCTCGTCAGATCGCCATGTACCTCTGCCGCGAGCTCACCGATCTATCACTGCCAAAGATTGGGCAAGCATTTGGGCGTGACCACACCACCGTCATGTATGCCGAACGTAAAGTGCGCGGCGAGATGGCCCAGCGACGTGACGTTTTCGACCACGTTAAAGAGCTGACTACCCGGATTCGGCACCGCTCCAAGGGCTAACTCAGGCGGGCAATCGCAAGGCGGTACCCGGCCAGCGCCAGGATTTCGGCGCCGGCGCAGTCAAGCACACCACAATCACAGCACCATCACCTGGGGATACGGGTGTTCATAACATTGTCAACAAACCTGCTCAGAACCTCCGAAGAACTCGGACAACTATGATTCATCACCAGCCCCCCGCCATAAGACACACCGTCATCAACGTTGATGTACACACCCCGACTCGCCTCCTGAACTGCGCAGATGGCGGTTATCCCCAGTATCCACACGACCTAATACTGTTACTGATTTCTCTTCATCTTTCTTTTTTTGAAGTAAACCCCTGGGGACAGCCAAGCAACAGCACCCGCTTCCAACTTTGGCCAAGAAGCTCTACGGTAGTTCTTCGACAGCCGACGGGGCTGTTACAACGAAGTATCGGACAGCTCCCCAGGACCCACGGTTGTTTCGCTCCTGCGGCTGGCACGGTATCTGCGGCTGCATGGTCTAGCCGCCGAGTTTCGGCTAATCGAGGTAATGAAGGGATGCCATGAACCTGGCGAGCACAACGGCTGGCGTCACCGACTTGAAGTTTCGGTTAGTCAAAGACACCTTTTCTGAGGCAGTGGCTTGGGTAGCGAGAAACCTGCCTAGTAGACCGACAGTCCCGATCCTCTCGGGCGTCTTATTAACCGGCACCGAAGGGGGCTTAACCGTCTCTGGCTTCGATTACGAGGTCTCGGCCGAAGCGCAAGTAGCCGCCGAAATCTTTTCTCCTGGAAGCGTTTTGGTATCCGGTCGGCTGTTATCCGACATCACCAAAGCACTGCCCAACAAGCCCATTAACTTTTACGTGGACGGCACACGAGCCGAACTGAACTGCGGTAACGCGAAATTTTCGCTGCCAATCATGGCGGTTGAGGATTACCCAACCTTGCCTACTTTGCCCCAAGAAACTGGCACGTTATCGGCGGAGCTGTTTGCCGAAGCCATCAGTCAAGTCGCCGTCGCTGCGGGTCGCGATGACACGTTGCCCATGTTGACCGGGATTCAGGTCGAAATCTCCGGTAACACGATGGTCTTAGCCGCTACCGATAGGTTCCGGCTGGGGATTCGAGAACTTACTTGGTCAGCAGTGTCCCCAGAGATCGAGACCACGGTCTTGATTCCCGCGAAGACCTTGGCGGAAACCGCCAAAGCTGCTGCCAGTGGATCGCAGGTGCACCTGTCATTGGGGTCAGCATCGGGCAGCGGCAATGACCGAATCTTGGGTATTAGCAGTGACGGCAAGCGCAGCACTACCCGTTTGATTGATGCTGAATTCCCGAAGTTTCGACAGCTACTGCCTACCGAACACACGGCAATGGCCACGATCGGGGCAGCAGAACTTACTGAAGCCATCAAGCGGGTGTCTTTGGTGGCCGACCGTAGTGCTCAGATAAGGATGGAGTTCGCCGATAACGTTCTGCGGCTTTCTGCCGGTGTCGACGATGTTGGTCGGGCTGAAGAAGACTTACCGGTAAATTTTGTCGGTGAGCCGTTGACCATTGCGTTCAACCCGACATACCTCATTGATGGGCTCGCATCAGTGCGTTCTGCACAGGTGTCGTTTGGGTTCACCACTCCCGCCAAACCCGCCCTATTGCGATCAATATCAGACGACCAGAGCCAGGAGCATGCCGCAGACAGCTCATCAGGTCCCTTCCCCGCTTTGAGCACCGAATACGTCTATTTATTGATGCCGGTTCGGTTACTCGGCTAGGTGTACATCCGTCAGCTAGGACTGCGTGACTTTCGTTCGTGGGCGCATGCAGATTTCCAGCTGGGTCCAGGTCGAACAGTTTTTGTCGGTCCCAACGGGCACGGTAAGACCAATCTGCTTGAGGCAGCTTGGTATTTGTGCACCCTAGGCTCACACCGAGTAGCTGGCGATCTCCCTTTGATTCGGATCGGTACTCAGCGTGCGGTGATTTCCGCCAGCATTGTCAATGACGATCGAGAATGTGCCGTCGACTTAGAGATCGCTGCTGGTCGGGCCAATCGGGCTCGGTTAAACCGGTCACCAGTACGCAGCACACGTGAGTTGGTCGGAGTGTTACGCGCGGTGCTGTTTTCTCCGGAGGATCTCGCTTTGGTTCGTGGAGATCCCGCCGCTCGGCGCTGCTATCTGGATGATTTGGCTATTTTTCGACGACCTGGACTTGCTGCGCTGCGCGCTGAGTACGACAAAGTTGTCCGTCAACGCACCGCATTGTTAAAAACCGCGGCCACCGCCCGTTACGGCACTGGTGCGCGGGCCCTAGATACTCTGGACGTTTGGGATAGCCGGTTAGCCGAACATGGCGCCGAGTTGATGACCGCTCGTCTTGACCTGGTACACCAGTTAGCCCCCGAAGTGCACCAGGCTTATCAGCTGGTGGCTCCTGAATCGCCGGCCGCGACGATTCACTACCGAGCCAGCATCGATATCGGTTCAGCGGAAAAAATCGACCGCCAATCACTACAAGCCAGCTTGTTGGCCGAGCTAGCGGCACGTCGCAGCGCCGAGCTTGATCGTGGTGTGTGTCTTGTTGGGCCGCATCGAGACGATTTAGAACTACGGCTCGGTGGGCACCTGGCCAAAGGTTTTGTCAGTCATGGGGAGTCATGGTCTTTAGCGTTAGCCTTGCGGTTGGCTTCCTACGAACTTTTGCGGCTGGATGGAGAGAATCCGGTGCTACTGCTTGATGACGTCTTCGCTGAATTAGATGCAACTCGCCGCGCGGCATTAACAACGATCGCCGCATCGGCAGAGCAGATTTTGGTGACCGCAGCTGTGCCACAGGACGTTCCTGCGCACTGGGACGCGGACCGGATACATATTGAGTTGCGCAATGACGACCTTGGCCGGATCTCAGTGCGGCAACCATGACCAGTCCAGAGGAGATTCCTGCTATCGACTTGGTCAGACGCACCTTAGAAGAAGCCCGAGCAGCTGCGCGGTCACGCGGTATGGCAGTCGGAAATGCCGATCAGCGGCGTACTGCCCCAACCGAGCGCCGCAATATTGGGCAACGGCGACGCTGGTCTGGACCGGGCTCGGATAATCGTGACCCGCAGCCTTTAGGCCGGGCCGCGCGGGATGTGGCGAAGAGACGAGGTTGGTCTACTCAGGTTGCTGAGGGCATGGTGTTTGGTGAGTGGGCATTGATGGTAGGCCAGCAGATTGCCGACCATGCGACCCCGACGACTTTGCACGATGGGGTGCTGACTGTGACCGCAGAGTCGACGGCGTGGGCTACCCAGCTGCGGATGATGCGTGCCCAGCTACTGGCCAAAATCGCGGCCGCGGTCGGTGACGGCGTGGTGACATCAGTGAAGATCACCGGTCCAACGGCTCCTTCATGGCGAAAGGGGCCACGACACGTCGCTGGTAGGGGACCTCGAGACACCTATGGGTAATGTGGTGGCTGTCTCAGCGCCGCCCTAACAGAACATAGCCGGTTGATATAGGACAAGACGTTCCCGAAACGGAAATATTGAGCGCACGACGCGGTGAGATAGGTATAAACCCCCCGGGAAAATCCGCCCTGCCTATCGATCACGGTAAGCTTAGTCACACGACATCGCACCACAGGACCGAGCCAGTGCGATGCCCCACCCGCTCGCAGGAAAAACCCAAGGAGAGCACTCCGATCGTGGCTGCCCAGAAGAAGAAAGCCCAAGACGAATACGGTGCCGAATCCATCACCATTCTTGAAGGGCTAGAGGCTGTTCGTAAACGCCCTGGCATGTACATCGGTTCCACCGGTGAGCGAGGGTTGCATCATCTCATCTGGGAAGTCGTTGACAACGCTGTTGATGAGGCGATGGCTGGTTACGCCACCACAGTTACCGTGACGCTGCTCCATGATGGTGGTGTTGAAGTTACCGATGACGGCCGTGGCATACCGGTGGCCATGCATTCATCGGGGATCCCCACCGTC
>JAIENC010000002.1 GCA_019751635.1 Mycobacteriaceae bacterium | reverse complement strand
GATCCCCGCGAACAGCCGGCCTGCGACGCCGACTACTGGGTGGATAACCTGCGCCACACCGTGCGCTTCGGTGCAGCCGTACAGGCCGCGCTGGAAGACGGCTACCGGGTTTTTGCCGAACTCTCACCGCATCCACTGCTGACTCATGCCGTCGAACAAACCGCTGGCAGCCTAGACATGCTGGTAGCCGTCTTAGCCGGGATGCGCCGCGAACAACCCCTCCCACACGGCCTGGGCGATTTCCTGGCCAACCTACACAACGCCGGCGCCGCAGTGGACTTCGCGATACTCCACCCCACCGGACAACTCCTGGACGCACCACTCCCAGCCTGGACACACCGCCGCCTACTCCTGGACCGCGACGGCCAAGAACATCAGTCACAAGGTGGCCACACGGTTTCCGTGCATCCACTGTTAGGCGCCCATGTGCGGCTGCCGGAGGAACCGGAACGCCACGCCTGGCAGGCAGAAGTCGGCACCGCAGCGCTACCGTGGTTGGCTGATCACCAAATACACGATGTCGCGGCACTTCCCGGAGCCGCTTACTGTGAAATGGCTTTGGCTGCAGCATATTCGGTGCTCGGCGATACCGCTGAAATCCACAATGTCCGCTTTGAGCAGATGCTGTTACTGGACGACGAGACACCGGTGGCGGCGGTCGCCGCGGTGACCGCACCGGGTGTGGTCGATTTTGAAGTGGAGACGTTCCAGGGCGGTGCCAAGGTTCGGCGGGCCAGCGCTGTACTGCACGCGGGCCAGGCTGAAGACCAACCTCCGGCATATGACATTGCCGCTTTACTCGCCACCCACACCGTGCAGGTGGAGGGGGATGAGATGCGGAAGGCATATGACCAACATGGCGTGCAATACGGTCCCGCCTTTACCGGCCTGGCCGCAGCACACGTTACCGAGGGATTGGCTAGCACGGTGCTCGCCGAGGTCGCGCTACCGCGATCCATCCGTTCCCAGCAAAGTGCTTATGGCATTCACCCGGCCTTGTTAGATGCCTGCTTCCAGGCAGTCGGGGCTTCCACTGAAGTCCAAAACGCTGGTAGCGGCGGTCTGCTGCTGCCGCTGGGGGTACGTCGGATTCGTGCCTACGCGTCCACGCGTAATGCGCACTATTGCTTCGCACGTGTAACCAACGCCGACGCCACCCGAGTTGAAGCGGATCTAGATGTGCTCGATGAGCACGGCGTCGTTCTGCTGACCGTGCAGGGGCTGCAAATCGGCACCGGTGTCTCAGAGCAGGGCAGCCGTAACCGCACATTGAACGAACGCCTACTAACCATTGAATGGCAACAGCGGCAACTGGCTGAGGCCGACCACGTCGAGCCCGGAAAATGGTTGTTGATTGGCACCGCCAGCACTGCGGATGTGATGACCAACAATTTGGCGGATGCGCTCAAGCTACTCGGCGCAGAATCCACCATCCTGTGCTGGACCCAGGATGATGACCAGGCCGCCAGCGCCACGCAACTACGCGGTCAGCTCGACGGTGGTGGGCTATCCGGGGTGGTCGTACTCACCAGTCCCCGCCCGCACGACGAGGTATCCCAGAGTGGTGTGCGGGGCGGCGCGTGCGTTCAGCATCTCATCCACATCATCCGAGAACTCACCGACGTAGCCGGCGAATCACCACGATTGCATGTGGTGACCCGTAACGCCCAGACGGTGCTATCGGATGACAGCGCCAATCTCGAGCAAGGCGGATTGCGCGGTTTACTGAGGGTGCTCGGCACCGAGCACCCTCACCTACGTACCAGCCACATCGATGTCGACGAGCAGACCAATATCGAACATGTGGCACGGCAACTGCTAGCCGGGTCCGACGAAGACGAGACCGCCTGGCGAAACGACGAGTGGTACACCGCACGCCTGTGCCCCACTCCGCTGCAACCCGAGGAGCGGCGCACCACCATCGTCGACCACGAACACGACGGAATGCGTCTGCAGATTCGCACACCGGGCGATCTGCAAACTATGGAGCTCGTGGCATTCGATCGGGTTCCACCAGGCCCCGGGCAGATCGAAGTCGCAGTTACCGCGTCGAGCATCAACTTCGCCGATGTCTTGGTCACGTTTGGCCGATACCCCAGCTTTGAGGGACATTTACCGCAGCTGGGCACCGATTTCGCCGGTGTAGTGACGGCTGTCGGACCTAACGTCACCGACCATCGGGTGGGCGACCACGTTGGGGGCATGTCCCCTAACGGCTGTTGGGGGACGTTTGTCACCTGCGACGCACGTCTGGCTGCCACACTGCCCGCGAACCTGACCGATGGCCAGGCCGCCGCGGTCACTACCGCCCATGCCACGGCCTGGTACGGCCTGCAGTACTTAGCCAGAATCAAGGCCGGTGACAAGGTATTGATTCACTCAGCGACCGGCGGTGTGGGCCAAGCGGCGATCGCGATCGCCCGGGCCGCCGGAGCCGAGATTTTCGCCACCGCCGGCAGCCCACAGCGGCGAGCCGTGCTGCATGACATGGGCATTGACCATGTCTACGATTCACGAAGCATCGACTTCGCCGAACAGATCCATCAAGATACCGACGGGTACGGCGTGGATATCGTGCTCAATTCGGTGACCGGTGCCGCACAACTTGCCGGGATTAAACTCCTAGCCCTAGGCGGACGCTTCATCGAGATTGGTAAACGCGATATTTACGGCGACACCAAATTGGGGCTCTTCCCATTCCGCCGGAATCTCTCGTTCTACGGGGTCGACCTGGGATTGTTGTCAGTCAGCAATCCCAGCGAAGTACGTGAAGTACTGGACACGGTGTACAAGCTCACCGCTGATGGCTCACTACCGATGCCAGAAAGCACCCACTACCCGTTGACGGAAGCAGCTACCGCTATCCGGGTGATGAGCGCCGCCGAGCACACCGGCAAACTCATTCTCGACATTCCACGCACCGGACGCAGTAGCGTCGTGCTGCCACCAGAGCAGGTTGAGGTGTTCCGCGGCGACAGCTCCTACATCATCACCGGAGGGTTGGGCGGCCTGGGCCTGTTCCTGGCCGAGAAAATGGCCTCGGCCGGAGCTGGCCGGATTGTGCTCACCTCGCGATCAGCACCCGATCAAAAGACCCTGGAGACAATTGAGCTCATCCGAGCCATTGGATCCGACATCGTGGTGGAGTGCGGCGACATTAGCGATCCAGCCACTGCGGAACGGTTAGTCACCGTGGCCGCCAGCACTGGCCTTGCGGTCCGCGGTGTGTTGCACGCGGCAGCCGTCGTCGAGGACGCCACCTTGGGCAACATCACCGACGAACTGTTCGCCCGGGACTGGGCGCCGAAGGTGTACGGCGCCTGGTACCTGCACCAGGCCACCGCTGAGCAGCCCTTGGACTGGTTCTGCTCGTTCTCCTCGGCCGCCGCGCTAGTCGGCTCACCAGGTCAGGGCGCCTACGCCGCGGCCAACAGCTGGCTGGACGCCTTTACCCATTGGCGCCGCGCTCAGGGCTTGCCGGCTACCTCAATCGCGTGGGGCGCCTGGGCCGAGGTCGGCCGGGCCACCGCGTTGGCAGAAAGCAGCGGCGCGGCGATCGCGGCCGACGAGGGTGCCTATGCATTCGAGATGCTGCTACGCCACAACCGTGGCTACACCGGCTACACCCCCATTAGCGGAACACCGTGGTTAACGGCTTTTGCTGAGCGAAGCAAGTTTGCTGAGCTGTTCCAGTCCACCGGGCAGAATCGGTCGGATAACAGCAAATTCCGTACCGAGTTGATGGCGCTTCCGCTAGAGGAGTGGCCCGGCCGGCTAAGGCGTTTAGTTTCTGAACAAATTAGCTTGATCCTGCGACGCAATGTTGATCCCGATCGTCCGCTCTCCGAATATGGTCTTGATTCGCTGGGCGCCTTGGAGCTGCGTACCCGCGTAGAAACCGAAACGGGGATACGTATCACCTCAACCGACATCACTACAGTGCGGGGGCTAGCAACGTACCTCTACGAAAAACTGGCTCCTGAAGACGCAGCTGCGGTGTCCTAGGACCGGTAACGTTTACCGGTCGGCATAAGCCAGCGGCTTGAGGCCAGGAGGAAAAGTGGTCGTAGCGGGAAGCGTCGGATTAGAGTCGATTCATGACTTTGCTCCCCCCTCGGGGCCAGTCATATCGTGGCATCCCTCGCCGGACTCGCTTGACAAGGCCCGACAGGCACCAAGCAGCTGCGTACCGGTAAGTCATCAGCAAGCACGGCATCTTCGCAACTTTCGTGCCCACGCGACCCGAGGGGTCGAGATGGCCCGACTATGCATCTTCGCCTGGGAACTCCCCGGTCGATGTGATGTTCGTGCGATGACCTATGTACTCAACACGCATTTTCGACGACACGACACCTACCACAGCTGGTTTGAGTTCGGCAACGATGACCAGATTGTCCGTCACACCGTGCTTGACCCGGCCAATATCGAGTTCGTCCCAACAAAATATGGCGAGATGACACCGAAGGAATGGCAGGCTCATCTCTTGGCGGCACCTAGCCCGCTGCAGTGGGACTGCTTCAGATTTGCTGTTATTCAGCACGCCGACAGCTTTACCTGCTGTATTGCCATAGATCATCTCCACATCGATTTGACGGCTGCCGGTGTATTCCACCAAGAGATTGACCGAATGTATGCGGCGCTGATAGCGGGTAAGCCACCGCTGATCCTCCCAGCGGCAGGTAGTTACGAAGATTATTGTGTCCGGCAGCGGAAGTTCACCTCCAAGCTGACCTTAGAATCCTCGCAAGTACGCAGGTGGGTTGAGTTTTTCGATAGCAATAACGGAAGCCTTCCGAGTGCGTCGTTGCCGCTCGGCGATGGACTGGGCGCTGGCGACATCATTGGCGTACAGCTGATGGATGAGCGCCAAACAGCCCAGTTCGAAGCCGCATGCATAGCCGCCGGGACCCGCTTCAGCGGTGGAGTGTTTGCGTGTGCCGCTCTAGCAGAACACCAGTTGACCGGCGTTGAGAAGTACTATGGCCTTGTTGCGGCAGATACTCGCAGCACTCCAGCAGAGTTTATGACAACGGGATGGTTCACCGGCTTCGTCCCCATCACCATCCCCATTGAACCGTCGTCTTTCAGCCGTATGGCGCACGCTGCGCAGACCTCTTTCGATCTGAACTCCGATCTTGCGCATGTCCCCTTTGATCGAATACTGGAATTAGCGCCATGGCTGAAAATGCCACCGCAGCGCGTTCCCTTACTGTTTCATGTCGATGTCGGGGTTCTTGCTGCGCTCGCCACCTCTGAGCTTGGGGGATCCAATCCCCGCATCTTCCGAGACGGCGGGGTGCCGGCTCGCCTCGATATTCGGGTGCATCGACTCAAGCGAGAAACTCACGCTGGCATCTTTTTCCCGAATAATCCGGTCGCCCGGGAGTCGGTTAAGCGTTACCTGGCAGTGCTGAAGTCCATCTATGCTGCCGTCGTCGAGAACTTCGATCGCGCGTCCCAGTCACGTCAGGGTCAGTCAAACTCGCTTTGCGCTTAGGCGGAGGCGGTCACTGAGCAGCTGGACCAGACGGAGAATGAGCGCCTGACCATGAAGTTTGTGCTTGCCGCCCATGGCACTCGCGGCGATATCGAGCCTGTCGCAGCTGTCGGGCTTGAATTGTTGCGCCGAGGCCATCAAGTGCGCATGGCCGTTCCACCCAACTTGGTGGGCTTCGTCGAGTCAGCCGGACTCACCGCGGTCCCCTACGGACCGGACTCACAACAGCAGTTGGATGCCTTCAGCGACGTGTGGCAGGCCTGGAGACCGCAGAATCCGATCACACTGATACGAACCTCCAGCGAGTACTTTAGCCTGGGCTGGGCGGAGATGAGCACAACCCTCACGGCACTGGCCGCTGGGGCCGATTTGTTGCTGACGACCGCCGGCTACCAAGACGTGGCAGCCAACGTTGCCGAATACCACGACATCCCACTCGCCGCACTGCACTGCTTCCCGTTTCGGCCTAATGGTCATCTCCTTCCGACCGTGCCAGCGCCGGTGACCCGCGCCGCTACCGCAACGGTCGAGTGGATTCATTGGCGCATGACCAAGCGGGCCCAAGTCGCCCAACGGCGTGAGCTAGGGCTACCACACGCATCGGGGTCGGCGGCGCGGCGAATGATCGAACGCGGGTCACTAGAGATCCAAGCCTACGACGAACTTTTCTTTCCGGGGCTAGCCGCCGAATGGTCCGACCGACGCCCCTTTATTGGGGCGCTCACGCTGGGTTTAGCTACCCACGCCGATGCTGAAATCACCTCATGGATCAACGCCGGACCGCCACCTCTCTATTTCGGCTTCGGCAGCATGCCGATCGAATCCCCGGCCGACACCGTTGCGATGATCAAAGCTGTCTGCGCTCAACTCGGTCAACGAGCGTTGATCTGTTTAGGGGCTAACCAGATCAGCCCTCTTCCCCAGTCCACCCAGGTCAAGATCGTCAGCGCGGTAAACCATGCAGCTGTTTTTCCGCTGTGCCGCGCTCTGGTCCATCACGGTGGCGCGGGTACAACCGCCGCCGGCTTGCGCGCCGGCGTACCCACACTCATCCTCTCCGTTGCCGCCGAACAGCCGATCTGGGCAGCACAGGTCAGAAGACTCAAGGTTGGCCACGCCCGACGCTTCTCGGGAACCACCCAGAAATCGCTGCTCACCGATCTGCGCCGGATCCTCGCCCCGCAGTACGCCATTCGGGCCCGCGACCTTGCCAGCAAGATGACTGCGCCTTCGGACAGTGTCGCTACCGCGGCTCAGCTCCTCGAACAGGCCGCCCACACCACAGCAGCAGCAGCAGGTACTCAGGCGTCGGAAAGCTGGTAAACAAGCAAAAATCGCGGAACGCGGTATAGGACGTCGAACCACTCAACCGGCAAAAGAGTCCGCACCACACGTGCGACGTTGCCTTCAAGCCAGTCCAGTGCGGACCGGTAGTCACCCCTGGTTGATCTCAACCGATAGAATTCGTTAAAAATTCCGACGTGGATGGAAGTCAATATTTTACCGAAGCGGTTATCCGGCATGTCCTCAAATACGATAACGCTACGTCGAGCAACCCGATGACATTCCCGAATTAAGGTCAGCGGATCTTGACTGTGATGCAGCACAAAGCTGAGAACTACATGGTCAAAGCTTTTGTCTGGGAATGGAATTGACGTTCCATCGAAACAGCGAAAAGGGATGTCGCTGCGGCGAAAGTCCTGCACATCCAGACCTGTTGTCACCGCTGCATATAACTGATGCAAATTGTTCGCCAGGTATCCGGCCCCACATCCGACATCAAGAACACTGTCACCCGCTTGGACATAATCACCAAGCATTTCGGCCTGGCTTCGGATCCTGGTCTGGTGCACTCGCGACGACCAAGGCATCACTGTGGCCAGTGCGCGTCGCGCGATTCGCTGCCGGCCCGTTCGGGTCAGCCAACCCGGCCGAGAGTCATTCGCAAACTGTGCTGCAGTCATAACCGATCTCGTTCATTTCGATGGGGAGCACCGCCAGGCTATCAGTGCGCTGACGCACCCCCGAGCGGGGATGAACAGGGCTGGGCAAGGATCAGCACAGACGAAGAAGGCCCCAACTAGGCAGGCTTATCCCTGGGTAAAATCGGCAGTAGCGCCACCACGCCGATTGCAAGAAGGTAACATTTCCAACCATGTGGGGATACGTTCTGGTACTAGCGTTCTTCGCAGCAGTGGACCTGATGCGCCTGGGCGTAACCGTACTTTTGATCTCTCGACCGCGACCCATCGCTACCCTGTTGGCGTACTGGGCCGGGTGCTTGGTCGCCAGCCTGCCCGCCATCCTGGTTCCACTGGCAATACTGCACTTGGTGCCAACGCTGAGGACGTTTACCGAAAACTTGGCCGGCACGGTTACCACCGCGATCGCAAGCTCCGCCGGCCGACATGTTCAAGTTGGCATGGGTGTCGTCGCGTTAGCAATCGCCGCATTCATGGCAGCACGGCACAAGGCGCGTGCTCAGGTATCCCTGCCCCTGGCCGACACTAACCCCGGAACTTCGTCGAACAACGCAGGTAACCCAATCTTTTGGTTGCTCGGTCGTGGCCAAGACACGACATCAGATAGCGGATCGGCACTCCGACGCCTGCTCGGCCGGGCCCGCGACGCCTGGGAGAACGGATCAGTGTGGATGTCGTTTGTTGTCGGCATCTATTCCGGCCCACCACCGTTCGAACTGCTGTTCCTGGTCACCGCCATCGTGGCATCAGGGGCAGCGATCGGCACGCAGATCACCGCCGCTGTTGTGTTCACCATCGGAATGCTTGCAATAGTCGAGATCATCCTGCTCAGCTATCTAGCGATACCAACCAGAACCGAAGCCGTTATGCAGCGACTGCACTGCTGGGTTCGGGATCATCGCCGGCCGGTTATCGTAGCCAGTTTCGCACTCATGGGAGTCTGCTGGGTAGCTGCCGGCATCTGAACCCGACACACGACTGCCCAGCAAGGGCAAGGGTCAGTCCGCGAGCCGATGCACGGTGTAGTCGAGCGGGAATAGTCTTGGCCACTGGCCGATAGGTGGTTCTCCCAACCGCCGCACCACTTCCGCAGTGGCCTTGAGCCCGTGCAAACGCCAGAGTCCTCGAAACATGGCCAGGTTACCGCCCCAGTCATATCGCCAGCTGCCGAACCGCGCGCGAGCGGTTCGGCGCCCGAAATGGTTGATATAGGCCATCTCGGTTGTGTAGACGCCGTACCCCATTCGCTGGGCGCGCAACGCTAGATCGAGATCAGCGCCCCAGCCATAGCGACCAAAATTGCGAAGATCAAACCCACCGATCTTCTGCCAACATTCCCGCGACAGCACAAGCGCTGTTCCCTCCACCGCAAACACCGTCCGATATCGGGGCTGGGGAATGTATTCTGCGGCTTCTGGTTTCCGATCAACTACAGCGCAGGGAAATCCCTGGTCAATCATCGGCCCAATAATGCCCGCGTCGGCCGGTAAACGCGGATCAAGTAGGGCGTCGATAAAGCCTTTGGAGATACGCGTGTCGTTGTTCAGCGTCATCGCATGTGCATAGCCTTCAGCGAAGGCAATCCGGAAACCTAGGTCGCTACCACCAGCCCAGCCAAGATTTTCGCCGGGAACGATAACCCGCTCGTTGCTGATCGGCGGATAATCGCCGCTGTTATCAACGATCAGATAATCAGCGCCCTCGCGCTCTAAATCCCCGACTAAGGTGTGGGTGTAGTCATGTTGCCCAAATACCGGGACCGTGATCAGCACGGACACTTGCGCACCGTACTCAATCTTTAACGAAACAGTAGATCCGGTAAGAAAACACTCCCTGCTGAACCCCATTAAAAAGCGCGCCGCCCGGCACCCCAGTTTGATTGCGCGCTAAGCGCTGCAGAAAACCCGGCACACGACGACTGATCAGCTCCTGCATCCGCGGTGAATTTTTCTCCATTCCACGCTTCACCTCGTCGTCAATGATCCGTTCCGAAACGAGCCGCAACGAGGCAGCAGCCAGCGCTGCCTCCCACTCAGGGACGAGGTAACGCGCACGGAAGTCCGTATAGAGGAAATGCCCGCCCGGACGCAGTACACGCGCCACTTCAGCGAGGAAACGCGGAAGATGCGGATAGTGATGCGATGCCTCAACATTGACCACCGCATCAAAAGACTCGGCCCCGAAGGGCAGATCCTCGGCATCACCGCGCACGAAATCCAGACCGGGAAGATTATGCCTTTTTCGGCAAAACGCGATGCCGGCTGGATTCAAATCCAGCCCAGTGTAGGAGGCTGGATGCACAGTCCGCATCAGGTAGGAGGCGCCGCCGCCGTGCCCACAACTGACCTCGAGCACCTGCTTGCCAGCAAGATCGACCTGGGTGGCCGTGCGGTGGTAGAGCTGAATGGAGTATCGGTCCGGCTCATCGGAGTCCGCCAACGGCAGATCCATCGGCGGATCTTCCTCGTAAGCGAAGTTGATGAACAACATTTCGTCAGCACCCATCAAACGGGTCCCCAAGGGATAACCGTATTTCGCTATCAGCTTCATCACCAAAGGGCTAGATCTCACGCGGGCGCGAATAGGCACCCGATGAGTATGGCAAAGAACGGCATGACACGGTGGCGGTGGGTCAGGCGACCAATCACCCCCGCCGGCACCGCTGGGCGGCCTGTTCCACCAGATCGGCAGCGCTGGTGACGCTATCTGCCGGAGTGACCATTTGCGTAGCAACCTCACGAGCCCGGACCACGTACGCCGGCGCAAGGATCCGACGCAGGTCTGCCACCAGCGTTTCCTTGGTTAAGCGTGAGAAACGCCGAGCAAAACCAATCTTGAGTCTTCTGACCGCAGCGGCCCAAATCGGCTGATCCGATGTACTCCACAAAATCAGCGTGGGGACTCCGGCACGCATCCCCGCCGCCGTGGTTCCCGAACCACCGTGATGAACCACCGCACGGCACGCCGGAAAAATGGTCGCGTAATTGACCGCCGACACAACCTTGACGTGGCTGTCACCGGAGATGTCCTGGAAATCGGTCGCCGCCGAACAGATCAGCGCCCGCTCACCTAACTGCTGGCAAGCTGCACTGATTGTGGCGATGATGGCGGCCGGAGACTCAACCGGGATGCTGCCAAAGCCGAAGTAGATCGGCGGTGTCCCGGCAGCAATCCAGGCCGCTACCTCGCTGTCGGCATCGGTCGGCAACGCCATGGTCAGTGACCCGACAAAAGGGCGTTGCACACCCCATTCGGCAGCCAAGCCAGGAAAACAAAGCTCGTCGTAAGCCTGAATCTCCAGTGCCCCATATTCGGCCATCCGCCGCGATGCGGGCGCAGCAGCCTTCGGCAGGCCTAAGTCGCGCCGTTGGGAGTCCTCAGCCCTTTTGATGATGCGCCATTGGATCCAGTCCGTCAGCTGCATCGTGGAGCGGATCACCGGTGGTGGTACCACGGGAATCAGGTAGCCGTTCGGCCGCATCGGAAGGTGATGCCATGCCACCAACGGAATGCCGAAATACTCCGCGACGTTAGCGGCCGCCTCCTGGTAAGGCACACCGGTGAAGAGCAGGTCCGCCCCCTCGGCCACAGTCTTTAGCGTCGCGCTCATCTCCGCCCAGGACTGGACAACATGCTCCATCGCCGCGCGCACGGAGGTGAGGGGATTCTGAATCTTCCAGGATCGGCGAAAAAATTCCGGCATCTGCTCGGAATTCGGTCCATAGGGAATGGCCGCGAGTCCGGTTGATTCGATGAAGTCGATGAGATTGGGCGGAGTAGCCATAACCACGTCATGCCCGCGGCGCAGCAGCTCAACACCGACCGCTGCGCAGGGCTCGATATCGCCACGAGTCCCATAGCTTGCCAAGGCGAATTTCATGGCAGAACCTCACTGTGTGTACCCAACGTGGCGACTGCCAACCCGGCCACGCTACCGGACAGTGACCGGACGGCCCGATCCTACGATTGTTTTACGCTGTGTAAACTTGCCGACACCGATTCACCAGAAACGGGTGGCCCAATTCATGCACAAGCGATGTGACCTGCATGGTCACTAACCCCTCTCCTATACCCAGTTTTGCCGTCGCTCTTTCTGAACCAACCGCCCAGGCACGGCCTCGTTTTTCAATCTGCACGCTAGTTACCCGGCACAATGAATACGCCGAGATGGTGCAATCATTTGTTGATCACGGTTTTTCGCCAACAGATTGCGAATATTTTTATATCGATAATAGCGAATCGAATCAGTTCGACGCCTTCCGCGGATATAATTTATTCCTCACCGAGGCGCGCGGCGATTTCATTATCTTGTGCCATCAAGACATTTTACTTCTCGAGGACGGCCGAACCGAACTCGAACAACAGCTAGCCGAACTCACAAACCGCGACCCGGAATGGGCGTTGTGCGGTAACGCCGGAGGCATCAGCTTCAATCATTTAGCCATTCGAATCACCGATCGGTACGGCACAGACCAAGCCCGAGGCCACTTTCCCGCACGCACCACCGCTCTTGACGAAAACTTCATCGTCATCCGTCGCGACGCTAACCTAGCCGTGTCACACGATCTCGATGGATTCCATCTTTACGGCGCCGATCTCTGCATTATCGCGGATTTTCTTGGCCGCAGCGCTTGGGTTATCGATTTTCATCTACTACATAAAGGCATTGGCCAAGCCGATGCGAATTTTTATAGTGTGCGCAAAAATGTTTCGCGTAAATATCGAAGAGCGTTTCGGTCTCGCTGGGTGATTACTACAGTGACTTATTTCTTTCTCTCCGGATCACCTGCGCTAAGCCGTCTGTTGACCTGGCGTGCCCTTGGCATCCCACGCCATTTAGCGGACCGGGTTAGAGGAATCCGAGCCCCAAAAAGGTAGGCATCTGCCGGTGACCAGTGACGCTGCTGGATTAGTGAGTGCTCATGCCCGCGCACTAGCGGCACGCACGCTAGGCAATGACCGAGTACTCATCACCGGAGCATCGGGCTGGCTCGGGCGAACCGCCCTAGACCTGATCGCCCCGCTGAATCTGCCTACCCTCGCCCTGGCCAGCCGAACTCGGGTCATCCATGTCGGCAAGATGGCGGTCGAATGCCGCGCGTGGGATGCCCGAGAAGTGGCGATGTTCGCACCCACGGTCGTGCTGGATTGCGCATTTCTCACCCGGGATCGCGTCGCCGATCTACCCATCGGCGAATACGCCGCCATCAACCGCACCTTGACCGAGCGCTTGTTGTCTGCGACACGGCTACCCGGGGTACGCCTAGCGTTGACGGTGTCCAGCGGAGCGGCGGTCTATCCCCACGACGCCCTGGACGGCCGGATCGAGGATAACCCGTACGGCTACCTCAAGCGGGAGGCTGAGCACCGCCTGATCGAGGCGGCCGCTACCCGCGGCGCGGTGCCCGTCGTCGCCCGGGCCTGGAGCATCTCCGGCGCCCATGTGCAAAAACCACAGAACTACGCGCTGGGTTCGATGATTCTGGCCGCGGCAGCTGGGGCAATCACCATCAAGGCACGGCGCCCGGTGTTTCGCCGCTACGTGCTTGCCGAAGAACTCCTCGCCCTGGGCATTGCCGAAGGCAGCGCTGGGCCGGCGACCATTGACAGTGGTGGTGAGCTAGTAGAGCTGGGTGAGCTTGCCGGCCGGATTGCCGCGGTGGCCCGACCCGACGCGGTGATCCGGCGGGCCGACGTCGACCCTGGCGACCCGGATCGATACCACAGCGACGGCCAAGACTGGGAGCGGCGATGCCACCGGTGGGGTTTGGTGAGCACTCCCCTGGAACGTCAGATCGACATCACCGCTCGCGGTGTGCTCGGCCAGGCGCCTGGCCAATAAAGAGTGGCTCGCCGGCCAGATATTCCGAGACCTCCGCGACGAGCGTCTCATCCAGCGGCTTGGGCACAATCCGCAGATCGCCTATGTCGTATAACACGGCAAAGTGCATCACGGCATTGCGCACCTTCTTATCTCGTTTAAGCACCTCCACCAGATCGCGAGCCGAAGGAAGCACGGAGATAACGTAATCGGTGTGCGCGGTTAAGGCAGCGCGCACCCGTTTCGCTGCTTCGGGGTTGGTCAGCCCCCAGCCCACCCCAAGGAAATTGATCAGGTCCATTCCCCACATCACCGCGAGTCCATGCGGAACCGCATTGCCAGTGAGGGCTTCCAGCGCATGGCCAAAGCTGTGACCGTAGTTGAGTACCCGCCGCAGATCCGACTCATGCTCATCCTGCTCAATAACTAGACGCTTGCTATTAAGAGCCTTGCGAATCAACTCCAGCAGCTGAGGATTTCGGTGGCCACCATTGCTCAAAGCCCCGGTAAGTTCAGTGAAGAATGCGCCGTCGTTGGTCAGCGCAAGCTTGTAGATCTCGCCATAACCGGAGTCGACTTCGAGCTGCGGCAGGCTAGTCAAGAACTGCGAGCAGATGACAACGTGACGAGGCGAGTGAAACACGCCAAGCTGATTTTTCAGTGGCAGCACGTTGATACTGGATTTGGCGCCGATGCAACTGTCGGCCTGACTGAGCAACGTGGTCGGCACGAATGTCCACGACACCCCGCGGTAGTAGATGTGGCAGGCAAACGCGGCAACATCTTGGATGACGCCACCACCGATCGCCACGATCTGCGCTGACCTGGTCGCCTTGTTCGCTAACAGCCAATCAACGAAAAGGCTTACGCCGGTGAGGGTTTTGCTCTCTTCATCGGCCCTAATCCGATAAGTGGGGTATGCCAACAACAGCGTCAGCGCATCCCCGTAGAGCTCAACAAGCGCCTCGTCGATGAGCACAAAAGTCTCCGGGACCGGGTTAATGATCGCCGGCACCAGCTCCACGTCATCAACGAAGTCCACCGGATAGTCGCCTTGGCCGGACTTAATGATCATCTGAGCTTGGGTCACACGCACAAGAAACCCCCATCAATCACCATGGACTGCCCAGTGAGGTAGGAGTTCTCGGCAGAAACCAGCCAGGAAATGAACAGCGCAATCTCCTCGGGTTCGGCCAGCCGGCCGAGAGGAACGCGGGCGGCCAGAGTGTGGAGCTGCTCGGCGTCGTTGTTTTGGTAGGTCATGTCGGTAAGAACGAACCCCGGGGCCACGCAGTTTGCCAGCACTCCGAACGGGCCGTACTCCACCGCGACCGATCGCACCACTTCCTCGAGCGAGGCCTTCGATGCACTGTAGGCGACCCGTCCGGCGCGGGCCCGATGCGCGTAGACACTGGAGATCGCGACCACCCTGCCGTACCCGGTAGCCGCCATCGCGGGGAGCAAACCTTGCAGGAGCAAGAGATTGGAGCTGACATTGACCTGGTGTGTGCCGGACCAGTTATCGGCCGAAAGCTCCCCCAGCCGTTCCGGATTGTTGATCCCGGCATTGAGCACCACAATCTGCACCACGTCGTCCAACCGGTCCAGGTAGCCGGTAACCGATTCAGGCACCGCCAGATCGAGTTCCTCACGCCCCGGCCTTAGCACACGGATGCCCTTGGCTGCCAAAGTATTTGCCACACTGCAACCGATTCCGCGGGCAGCGCCGGTGACTAAGGCCGTGGTAAACACGCGCAATAGGTTACCGGGCTTTGGCTACCCGATTCCTCAGTGGTGGTTGAGAATTTTCCACCGCGCGTCCAGCATCGCGATCCGCTTGGCATCTTCTTCGGTGATATGGCCGTAGTAGTCGCGTTTGTTGAGCAGCCACAGCAGCTCAAAGTGCACCGCGTTGAGCAAGCCGTCGGAGATCGAGGCAAGCGTGCCCGCCGAACCATCAAACACCACCTTGCGGGTTTCAAACCGCGTCAGGTGTACGTCAGCAACCTCGCGGATGGTATCTAAGGTATCGCTCGATATCGCACCGCCCAAAACTAAATCGAGACCAACCCGCTTGGCCTTCTCAGCCACGGTGGTCACGTAGCGGGTGATTTCAGCGCTATTGATGGTCTCGCGAGACTGACCAAGCGAGCCAGTGAAGTCCACCCGGCCGAAGACAATGCCATGGACACCGCGATTCTTGTTCGCCAGCTCAAGCATCTCGTCGAGGTTGCGGTAGCCCGTAATCGTCTCTAGGTTGAACAGAAAATCGGTGTCAAGTTCTTCGTCTTCGTCATACACGGTGTTCTTCGCGGCAATGTATTTCGCGAGTGCGTAGGCGGACTCCACCATCGGGGCAACAATGTAGCGAACCCCAATCTGCTTGGCCTCCAACAGATCACGCATGGCCTCACAGCCGCCGATCTTGACTGTCAGCGGCAGACCCGCGGAGCGGGCGATATCGACCAGACGCAGCAGCTCATCGATTCGAGTCCCTTCAGCTTCGAACTCGGCCTTAACGCTGACCACACCGTGCTGTTCTCTGCCCAAACGCAAGATCTCGACCATCTGCCGTTCGGTCTTATTCACATCGCCTCCCCTGATACGACGGCCGACAAACCTCCG
>JAIENC010000212.1 GCA_019751635.1 Mycobacteriaceae bacterium | reverse complement strand
ACCGGCCAGGACCGCTTCCTGTCGGCAACCCACGTTCACATGTGAGCGGAGGCCCCAGCCTCCCCATACCGTTTAGGCCACTGACACCGTTGCTGCGGCACTCCACAGAAAATCTGTGGTTACCACAACCAGCAATTCCGCCGAGGCGCTTAGCCTAGTCGCCAGACATCGGCCCTACACTGCTTTAGCGCACTCCTGACCAGCAGGGACAATGAAGGGATGGCAGCACGTGGCAGCCGATTATCGGGAGTTGATCGCCGTCTTTGCCGGCGGCGCACTCGGTTCTGTGGCCCGGGCAGCCCTCAGCACCTTTGGGGCCGTCGACCCTGCGCAATGGCCGTGGCCAACCTTTATCGCTAACATCATCGGCGCTTTCCTGGTGGGCTACTTCACTACCCGGTTACTCGAGCGGCTGCCGGTATCAAGTTATCGGCGCCCCTTCCTCGGCACCGGCGTATGTGGCGGGTTGACCACTTTCTCCACCATGGAACTCGAAACGGTAAGAATGATCCAGCACCGGCACTACGGCCTGGCGATCGGTTACACCCTGAGCAGCATCGCGCTAGGTTTGTTGGCGGTATATCTGGCCACTGCTTTAGTCCGCCGAGTGCGGGTACGCGGGTGACCGCCGTTCTCTATGCGGGCCTGCTGCTGTTTAGCGGGCTCGGGTCCGTGGCGCGTTTCTTGGTGGATCGGGCGGTAGCCCGGCGGACGGCCCGCTCTTTTCCGGTCGGCACGCTCACGGTCAATCTTAGTGGTGCGGTAGTGCTGGGGCTGGTCACTAGTCTGGGGTTGAGCCAAAACGCAGCGTTGCTCGCCGGACCAGTGTTCGTGGGTGCCTATACCACTTTCTCCACGTGGATGTTGGAAACCGAACGACTCGGCGAAGAACGTCAGTTATGGCTCGCAGCCGTCAACATTGTGGCCAGCACCGTGCTTGGCATGGGCGCGGTGCTGCTCGGGCAATGGCTGGGGACGCTGTTATGAATCAGCAGGGCATGAAGTTGACTGCCTATTTCGGCGAACGCCAACGCGCAATCATCAACGGCTCGCGATCTCAATTTTTAGCCGACGCCATGTTGGACCTGTTCGGCGCCCACGAAATCGCGACCAGCGTGATGCTGCGCGGTATCGCCAGCTTTGGACTGGATGGGGTGTGGCACAGCGACGAGTCGCTAAGCCTGTCCGAGGATCCGCCAGTGGCGGTGGCCGCGGTGGACACCGAGCCCAAGATCCACGCCCTGACCAACAAGGTCTCCGCCATGACCGAACGTGGGCTCGTGACGTTAGAAACGGCCCGACTGGTCAGCGGCTCCGGCAGCACCACCAACTTTGACGATGCCGATAGCGCAGAGGCCACCAAACTCACGGTTTTTGTAGGACGCCAGGAGCGGATCGGCGGCGTTCGCGCCCACTATGCGGTATGCAACCTGCTGTATCGCCATGGATTCGCCGGTGCTTCAGCGTTTCTGGGTGTCGACGGCACAGCCCACGGCGAACGTTATCGAGCCGGTTTTTTCAGCCGCAACGTCAATGTGCCGATGATGATCGTCGCCGTGGGAACCGCCAAGCAAGCAGCGGCCGCCACGACCGAACTTGCCGCGGCAATGCCCACTGCATTGCTCACTATCGAGCGGGTCCGACTCTGCAAGCAAGACGGCATCGTGTTCGCACGGCCGGAACAATTCCCTGCAACTGATAACCATGGGCAGGCCCTCTGGCAGAAAATCATGGTGCATACCTCCGAAGCCACCCGGCATGACGGTCTACCGATTCATCGCGCACTAATCCGCCGACTGCGCCAGTCTCATGCAGCCCATGCAGTGACCGCGTTACGTGGTATCTGGGGCTTTCATGGAGATCATCAACCGCACGGCGACAAGCTATTTCATTGGGCGCGGCGGGTACCGGTGACCACTATCATCGTCGACACACCAGATTCTCTGGCCCGCAGTTTTGATGTCATCGACGAACTCACCACCCACCATGGCCTGGTAACCAGTGAACTGGTCCCCACGGTGTTGCCCATCGACCAGCAGCACAAACACGGTGATACCGGGTAAGCGTGACGCCGAGGAGCTGCAGTCGCCTGCGGTCCTGATCGCAGACGACTCAGTAGTGGTAGGTGTCCGACGGCGCGGGCATATGCACAGGTTCGTCGTCAAAATCGAATACTTCGATCCCATAGGCACGCGCCAGCTCAAGAATTTTGCCGGCGCGAGCGATACGCGGCAGATCAGACCCGTTGCGAATTTCTCCCCCGTCACGTTCGAACTCGGCGAAAAATTCTTTTGCCCAACTAATTTCGTCTTGCGAAGGGGATAACCCTGCGTTCACCACAGGGCATTGGTCGGGTGAAAGACAGATCTTTCCCGTCATACCAAACTCGGCGGACACAGCGGTGGCTTCAATGAGTTTGAGCGCATGGGACCCGATTGTCGGTCCGTCGATCGCACCGGGCAGATCGGCTGCTGTGGCGGCAATGGTAAAACGTGACCGCACGTAAGCCAGCGTGACCGGGTCCTCCCCTAAACCGGTATCACGACGAAAATCTCCAATGCCGAACGCTAGCCGGAAAGTCCCTTTGGCCGAGGCGATCTCGGTGATGCGTTCTAGACCCCGAGCTGTTTCGACGAGTGCAACAATCGGAATATTCGGCAACCGTTTCGCGGTCTCGGTCACGTGATCCACCGATTCGACCATCGCCAACATCACGCCACCGACTCCGACATCGGCGAGTGCGGCTAAATCGTCTGCCCACCACGGGGTACCGAAACCGTTGACGCGGACCCAATCAGTGTTATCGGCGGACAGCCAACGCACCACGTTGCCGCGAGCGGCGTCCTTGTCTTTCGGCGCGACCGCGTCTTCGATGTCGAGGACCACGATGTCGGCACGGGAGTGCGCCGCGGGCGCGAACCGGTCGGCATGCGCACCGTTGACCAGGAGCCAGCTCCGGGCAATAACGGGATCGATACGTGTGCCGGGTTCAGCCGAATCCACCGCACCGCTGGTGACTTGTTCATACATGTGGATAATCTGTCTTCCCATTGTTACGTTGATGTTTTTGGTCAGCGCCGAGTTGCCTAAACCGTAACGAATCGTGAATGGGGTAACGATATGAAGCACGCCATCAAATTCGTGCTGTCGGTACTAGCCGCCGCAGTAATGTTAGCCTCAACTTATCTACCAGCGCACGCCGACTACGACTTCAGTAAGGTAGCGGACCCCAAAATCCCTAACCCAATTATGTTCTGGTGTATGGGCGGTGGCGCTGGCAACCTTCTTTTAGGCCAGCTCGGATACTGCGACGGCGAGCACTACCCAGACGGTAGTTACTGGCACGTCATTAATGCACCCATCGTACGGATGCGGATGGACTGCGTGGTCGACGACGGCAGCCCACTACCACCGCTCGCCCCGCCCGGAGGTTGCGGCGGCGCGGTGAGCTGAGGTTCACCCCGAAACCCGATGAGCGCTTGGCCCGACCCCGATCGACAGACCAATTCAAGGGATCCGGTCAAATCCGCTCGATACCCGCCAGCGCAGCGGCAAGGTGCTCGCGCCCACCAGCCGCATCCACCAGCTCAGCCGTTCCAACACATTCACGACCCCAGCCGCCGATCCCGGCGAATACCCCAGCCCGACCGACAACTCCGAACACTGCCCCAGCACCATCGGCGCCAAAGGACCAGGTGAAACACGCGGGAACACAGGTTCCTACCAAGAGCTACTATCAAGTTGATCTTTGACAAAACCTTTGACAAACGATTTTCTCTTGACCTTTAAGCCTCTGAACTGCTGTTTTTAGTGGAGCTGCCGGGAATCGAACCCGGGTCCTACGGCATACCCTCAAGACTTCTCCGTGCGCAGTCCGCTCTGCCTCTACTCGGATCTCTCGGTCACGCGAACTAGCCGAGATGACAATCCCAGTCGCTGTTGGTGTCCCGATGCATTCCGCGACCGAATGCATCGGTGGATCCCTCTAGCTGATGCCAGGGTCCGGGCCGAGGGAGGTCCCGGTCTGACAGACTAGCCGTCGCTTAGGCAGCGAGAGCGTAGTCGCGCTGATATGCATCGGCGCTTATATGGTTGCAATGACGCTTACGGTGGTCTCTTGCCTGCACCGGCACGCTTCCCTTGATTCGATGCGCGAAGTCGAAACCGCTCAGCCCCTCGCATCCCTGCCAACATGCGGCAAGATCATTAATGATACGCCTTGCTCGACGAACCGCGGCAAGGTTATCGACCCTGCCCCTACCTAGGGAACTTAGATAACAAAATTGAGATGCTCGACAATACGGGCGGCGACTTCTTTATCGCCAGTTAGCTCGATGTCACCCGAGTCGGCAGGCACATCCCGGACACGACCACCGGCCAGTCGCGTGAAGAGCCGGCCGTCGAGCCGAATGGTCACAGTCGGTGCGTGACCGTCGAAATCATCAACCAACTGAGCGCGGCCATCAACGACTACCCGAATGGTCCGCGCCAGGGGCCCAGTCAGATCAAAGACGACGCGTGACCCGTCAGGTGCTTTACCGAGCTTGCCGACCACAAAGCCCATACTGGCCTGCAACTCGTCGAGGGCAAGCTGTGCCGCTAGCCCTTGCAGGCTAGCGTCGGAGGCCGGCCGGTGCACCGCATCGCGAATGTCCTGCTCATGCATCCAGCAGTCGAAAACCCGAATCCTCATGAACCGCCCATAACTGTCCGGTCCGGCCGGGGTCATGGTTACCGCATTCCAGTCTTGAGCAGAGAGGTCGGTCAGCGTTGGACGGCGTTCACTGGTTACCGCCTGGAACCGTGCATGCAGATCGGCCGCCGAGTACGCGCTGAGATGACGCACCCAGCGCTCATTCATCGCACCAATGTCGTTGCGGACATGATCTAAAGCCAGAAAGTCGGTGATGTCGTCCGGCAAAGAAACCCCGAGCAGCATGGACTCGACACCGATGAGGTGTGCCACCACATCGTGCACGCGCCAACCCGGCAGCGGCGTAAGCTCCTGCCAACCCTTCTCTGGCAAACCACCAAGCAACTCGTCAATGCTGTCCCAACACGCGAAAAGACCTGCCAGCACAGTGGACTTATCCAGCTCAGTAACGGAACGTTCGACCATGGTCGCCGATAGTAGGCCGTGCTCATTGCACCGTTCGGGCCACCCCGCACCAGACAGGAAGCACCAAGATAGCTTGGCTTGAGATGAGAAACGACCACGCAGTTCAGCAGTGGCTATTGAGGCACGGCGCTGACTCCATTACCCACCCCGGTGGGACACTGCTTGCGCACCTCGATCGGGTCGCCACCCGGTTAGCCGAATGGAACGCACCAGATGATGTGCGCCTCGCCGGGCTATGCCACGCAGCGTATGGAACCGACGGGTTTACCACCGCATTAATCGAACCGTTCGCTCGCACAGAGCTCAGGGGCGTCATCGGTGTTCGAGCAGAACGACTCGTCTACCTCTACGGCAGTTGCGAACGGGCCACGGTATATCCCCAACTGAGCAGCCGTGCACCGGTCAATTTCGTAGACCGATTCACCGGCGAAACCGCTCCCGCGACGCCCACTGACACCAGCGCCTTCGTAGAGATCACTGCCGCAAACGAAATCGACGTCATGTCGCATAACCAAGAGCTGGCCAGAGTGCATGCCAAATCCCTTTATGAGTTGCTGTCATCGGCACGTCATTGGCTATCCCCACAAGGATGGCAAGCATGCTCCACCATCGCACCGGTACTGCGCGGCGGCGAATGATGCGGCGCCCAGAACTGGTAGTGCGGGCAATATCAGTCCCCCATGAGACTCAATTCACCGGTGCCGTGTCCCGGCGAGTCAATCAACTCGTGCCCTTAGCACGCCGCCCCAGTTCACGGCGCACGTCACGCTGGGCATCACGGCGGGCCATGTCCTGACGCTTGTCGTAGGCCCTCTTACCGCGCGCCAACGCCAGCTCAACTTTGACTTTTCCCTCTAAGAAATACACAGACAGTGGCACCAGGGCAAAGTTGCCATCACGAACTTTACCTACTAAATGGTCGATCTGGCGCCTGTGCAGCAACAATTTTCGGCTGCGCCGAGGCTCGTGATTTGTCCACGTACCTTGCTGATACTCCGGGATATGCACGTTGCGTAACCACACTTCACCGTCATCGATAGTGGCGAATGCGTCCGCTAACGAGGCGTGCCCCTGCCGCAGACTCTTCACTTCAGTACCGACAAGCACCACACCGGTCTCGAAGACTTCGACAATCGAATAATCGTGCCGGGCTTTGCGATTACTAGCGACAACACGCCGACCAACACCCTTGGCGCCACTCGGCTTGGCGCTTCCCGCTTTCTTCATCACAACTATCTCCGCACGTACACCCGCAGAGTCGCGTACGCCGTCACACCGGCCATCACTACCCCCACTAAGAACAGGATCGGAGAGATATAAAAGATGTCAGCATAGTCAACCCGAGCAATGACGTTGGCTTGATAGAACCGATTGAGCGCGTTTTCCAAGAACATGGCCCGCACCACGATCAAGCCGACCACAGCAATGACGACGCCGATCGTCGCAGCCAGCATCGCTTCCAATAGAAAAGGCAGTTGGGTATACCAACGGCTGGCGCCGACCAAGCGCATAATTCCGATCTCTGCCCGTCGGGTATAGGCCGCCACTTGAACCATGTTGGCGATCAACAGGATCGCACCCATCGCCTGCACCAACGCAACCGCAAAGGCGGCGTTGCTCAAACCTTCGAGTACCGAGAAAAGTCGATCGATGAGGTCTTTCTGATTGAGCACGGAAAGCACCCCCGGCTGCCCAGCCATCACGGAGTCGAAATCCTTGTGCTGCTCCGGATTCTCTAATTTCACGATGAACGACGCCGGAAAGGAGTCCTTGCCCGCCACATCTTTGTACTGCGGAAATTTACGAATGGCGTCTTGATAAGCGTCATCGCGGTTGACGAACCGTACGGACTTAACATCGTCACGCGATTCGATCTTTTCCCGCAACGCTTTACACGGGTCAGACGCACATGTGGCATCGGTGGCGGAGATATCGCCGTTGAGGAACACCTGAGTTTCGACGCGATCGAGGTAGATCGCCCGGGAGTGGTCAGCTAGCCGTAACACCAACAGACCGCCACCAAATAAAGCGATGGAGATCGCGGTCGTCAAGATCATCGCAATCGTCATGGTGACGTTGCGACGCAGACCTGTTAGGACCTCATTGAGCAGAAAACCGAAGCGCACTTAGCGATCCATTCCGTAGATGCCACGCTGTTCGTCTCGCACCAACCGGCCCAACGACAACTCGATGACTCGCTGGCGCATCGAATCAACAATGTGGTGATCGTGTGTTGCCATTAACACCGTCGTACCGGTCCGATTGATCCGCTCCAGCAAGTCCATGATGTCACTACTCGTTTCCGGGTCGAGGTTGCCGGTGGGTTCATCGGCCAACAGGACCAACGGCCGGTTAACGAAGGCCCGTGCGATGGCCACCCGCTGCTGCTCGCCGCCGGAAAGCTCGTAGGGCATCCGGTTGGCTTTGCCAGACAAACCAACCATCTCCAGCACGTCGGGCACCACCCGATTGATGAGTTCTCTACGTTTACCAATGACTTCCAGCGCGAAAGCGACGTTGTCAAAAGCGGTCTTTTGTTGCAACAACCGAAAATCTTGGAAAACGCAGCCAATCACTTGCCGCAAGTTTGGAATGTGCCGACCCCGCAACTTATTGACATGAAACTTCGAGACTCGAACATCACCCGACGTGGGCACCTCCGCAGCCAGCAGCAACCGGATGAAGGTCGATTTCCCTGACCCCGACGGGCCAATGAGGAAGACGAACTCACCCTTGTCGATCTTGATAGTGACATCATCCAGGGCCGGACGTGCCGACGACTTGTAATGCTTACTGACACGATCGAGGATGATCATCACGGCTCGCCAGTGTAATCGCGTCTCTCCCCGACCCGGACAATCGAGCTTTCACGCCAGGACGACGAACGTCAGCCCGACGGTGATGGCATTGGCGTCGTCGATGGCGGCCCCAGAGGCGGGGGCAGCACCAGCGGCGGCAGAAACGGTAGCGGCGGCGGGGGTGGATTTGTCGTCGTTACGGTGGTCGGGCTCGGGGTGATCGTGAGCGTGGCGGTTGGCTGTACCGTGACCGTGATCGTTTGCGGTTGCTGCACCTCAGTTCGGGGTACCCAGGTGTAGTTCGGGTCGGGTACGAATCCGGGCGGGACGACCTGGACCGCCGGTGGCCCCGGAGCTGGTTGCGGCCGATACGTGTCATAAGCCCACCACAGCACCATAAACACCATGATGAGAACCACTGTGGAGGTCCGGACATGCCCACCGAACAGGTAGCCTGGCCAGTGCCGGTCTTCGCGGCTAGGCACGCTGCGCATAGCCAGTCGCGACCTCGCGGTCCGACCCAATCTAGGCATCACCGTTGCTGCTCCGAACCCTGAGTTTGGCCCTCCTCAGCAGGGTGAGCCAGGGCTTCCATCGTTACCTGCGCGTCAGCCGAGAGCACAACGCCGGCCTGAGCCAAAGCCCGCAGCACTAGTCCCCGTAATTCTCGACCTGCCTCAAATTGCTTACCAGGCAGCGTACGAGCCACCATGCGCAAGGTGACGGTGTCAAGCTCAATGCTTTCTACGCCCATCATCGTGGGCGCATCCAGCAACACATCTTTCAACACCTTGTCATCGCGGGCATGTTCGCACGCCTGCCGCAAGATGTCGTTCACCCGGTTGAGGGCGGCAGTGGTAGGTACGGGGATATCCACGACGGCGCGCGCCCAGTCTCTGGATAGATTGACCGCTTTGACGATCTGACCATTGGGCACGGTGTACACCTCACCGTCCACTGAGCGCAGCTTGGTCACCCGCAACGTCACATTCTCGACTGTGCCGGAAGCAGTGGTTGGCGAACCGAGAATGGTGAGTTCAACCAGATCACCAAAGCCATACTGCTTTTCTACGATGATGAAAAATCCGGTGAGAATATCTTTGACCAAATATTGGGCACCAAACCCCAACGCGGCGCCCACTACCGTCGCCGGCGCAATGAGCCCGCTCAACGAGGCTTTGACAATATCGGCGGCCCGCAGAAACACCACGAATGCCAACATGACCAGGGCCACCCAGGAGATCACCGAGGCAACCGCCTGCCGATGCTTGGTAGCTTCCGAACGCACGAGCACATCGCCATCAGTGAAACCTGCATCAAGATGCTGAATGATCCGTTGGGTAATCCAATTGATGAAGCGGACTGCAAGCACTGCCGCGATAAACAACATAGCGAGCCGCAGACCCCGGGTGATCATCCATTCGCCGACCCCACCCTGCAGGAAAGCTCGCCAGCTCTGCATTCCCGAAGCCCCCGCAGCGGCAAGCATGCCGGGATCAGTCCTCATCTCGGCGATGACGCCAGCGGATACCAGCTTCCAAAAAGCCGTCGATATCTCCGTCGAGTACGGCCGCCGGACTGCCTACCTCATACTCGGTACGCAAATCTTTGACCATCTGATACGGATGCAGTACGTAGGAGCGCATCTGGTTGCCCCAAGAGCTGCCGCCGTCCCCCTTCAACGCGTCGAGTTCTGCGCGTTCTTCTAAACGCTTGCGCTCCAACAATTTTGCTTGCAAGACCCGCATCGCCGACACTTTGTTCTGCAATTGCGATTTCTCGTTTTGACAGGTAACGACAATCCCGGTGGGGATGTGGGTCAGTCGAACCGCAGAGTCAGTCGTGTTCACCGACTGGCCACCGGGTCCGCTGGAACGGTAGACGTCAACGCGCACGTCAGCTTCCGGGATGTCGATATGGTCGGTGGTCTCCACCACGGGAAGCACTTCAACTTCAGCAAAAGACGTCTGCCGTCGACTCTGGTTATCGAATGGGCTAATCCGAACCAGCCGATGGGTGCCTTGTTCAACAGATAATGTCCCGTAGCCGAATGGTGCGTGCACAACAAAAGTAGCGCTTTTAATCCCGGCCTCTTCGGCGTAAGAGATGTCGAAAACCTCGACACCGTACTTATGTTTTTCAGCCCAGCGTAGATACATCCGCATCAGCATCTCCGCCCAGTCAGCGGCATCGACTCCCCCCGCCCCGGAACGGATCGTGACCAACGCTTCCCGCTCGTCATACTCGCCCGAGAGCAGGGTGCGCACCTCCATCGCTTCGATGTCGGCGCTGAGTTCTTTGAGTTCGGCATCGGCCTCTTCGAGTGCAGCGACGGCGCCAGAGTTCTCCTCTTCGGCCGCGAGTTCGTAGAGTATCGGCAGGTCATCGAGCCGACGGCGCAACTCTTCCACTCGACGTAACTCACCTTGAGCGTGTGATAATTCGCTGGTTACCCGCTGGGCATGTGCTTGGTCATTCCATAGCTGCGGATCGGAAGCTTGGTGTTCCAGTTTGCTGATCCGGGCTCGTAGACCATCGACATCGAGCACCCGCTCCACCGTGGTCAAGGTGGAGTTGAGGTCCGTGATACTGGCTTGACGGTCAGGTTCCACAACTGTTCAGGTTACCGACGCCGGCGAAGCGGGTCGCCACCATGGGCGAAGCGGGTCGTCTTTTCGCCACCCACTAGCATCAGGTGACCAGCGGGTGCGCCGAGGCCGCTGAGCAACACAAGGAAGCCAGGTATGCGCCTTTATCATGTCGCGATCGTCGGCTCCGGGCCGTCCGGATTTTTTGCGGCGGCGGCGTTGCTGAAGGCTGCGGATGCATCCGATTTTGAGGTCTCCGTTGACATGCTGGAGATGCTGCCCACCCCGTGGGGGCTGGTGCGCTCCGGCGTCGCACCGGATCATCCCAAGATCAAGTCGATCAGTAAAACGTTCGAAAAAACTGCTGAAGACCCGCGTTTCCGTTTCTTTGGCAACCTTGTCGTGGGTGAAGATGTCAGCACCGCCGAACTTGCCGAGCGCTACGACGCGGTGATCTATGCGGTGGGAGCACAATCGGACCGGGCGTTGAACATTCCCGGCGAGAATTTAGCGGGCAGTATCGCCGCTGTTGATTTCGTGGGTTGGTACAACGCGCACCCGCATTTTGCGGACGTCTCTCCCGATCTGTCCGGTCAACGCGCGGTTGTTATTGGAAATGGCAACGTCGCACTTGACGTCGCCCGTATTTTGGTGACCGATCCTGAGGTCTTGGCGCGCACCGATATTGCCGATCACGCATTGGACTTATTGCGGTCGCGCAGTATCAAAGAAGTGGTGGTTCTTGGCCGGCGTGGGCCACTGCAGACCGCTTTTACCACGTTGGAGTTACGCGAGTTGGCCGATCTGGCCGGGGTCGACGTGGTGGTGGATCCGGCGCAGCTGGAAGGCATCACCGACGAAGATGCCGCCGCGGTGGGTAAGACCGCAAAACAAAATATCAAGGTGTTTCGTGATTACGCTGGCCGTGAGCCACGTCCGGGGCATCGTCGAATTGTGTTTCGGTTCTTGACATCTCCGATTGAGCTTAAAGGCAGCAAGGCGGTGGAACAGATAGTGCTCGGCCGCAACGAACTCCTGAGCGACGACAGTGGGCGGGTTATCGCCAAAGACACCGGCGATCGGGAGAATCTGCCAGTCCAGTTAGTAGTCCGATCTGTTGGCTATCGCGGCGTGCCGACACCGGGTCTGCCGTTCGACGAGAAGAGCGCAACGATCCCCAACACGAACGGTCGAATCGCCGGCAGTCGCAACGAATACGTTGTTGGCTGGATCAAGCGTGGCCCAACGGGAGTGATCGGCACCAATAAGAAGGACTCACAAGACACTGTCGATACTGTGATTGCCGATGTGACCCGAGCTGAGGGAGATCCTCGTACCGATTTTCCGGCGGACTACACCAACAAACTTGCCGATTGGCTCACCTCCCGTCAGCCCAAGCTCATCACGTCAGCGCAGTGGCAACTCATTGATCGTTGCGAACGCGCCGCTGGCGAACCTCACGGACGTCCTCGTGTCAAGCTGCCAAACGTGGCAGAGTTGCTCCGTGTTGGGCACGGTTGATTACCATTCGGCGCCCTGCCACATAACGGGCGAGTTCCTGCGCAAGGAGTGAAGCGATGCTCATCGAACTCTGGCAGAACGTCACCCATAATCTTTTTAAACCGCTGCTGCTGTTCTTTTACCTCGGCTTCCTGTTTCCCCTCTTGAAAGTCCGTTTCGAATTTCCATACGCGGTCTACCAAGGCTTAACTGTGTATCTTTTGCTAGCCATCGGCTGGCATGGTGGTGAGCAACTCGCCGGAATACACCCATCGCGTATCGGCAGCGTCGCCGGATTCATGCTGGTCGGCTTTATCACCAACTTCGCCATCGGCACAATCGCCTATTTCCTGCTCACCCGCATGACTTCCATGCGGCGTATCGACAAAGCTACGGTGGCGGGCTATTACGGATCGGATTCAGCGGGGACTTTCGCGGCATGCGTGGGTGTCCTGACTAGCTTGGGTCTAGCTTTCGATGAATACATGCCAGTCATGTTGGCCGTCATGGAGGTTCCGGGCTGCCTGGTGGCGCTTTATCTGGTGAGCCGGCTTCGTCGCAATGGGCTAGATGCCGCAGGCTATATGCCCGATGAGCCGGGATACACCGGCCGAGCCGAGGCGAAACAACAGATCAGCACTGCGACTGGGCCGGCGGCGGGGAGCAGCCTGGCCGTCCAATATCAGCGCGGCATTGAGCAAGAGCTCGAATTTTCTCTGGAAAAACTTGAGCACCCAGATTGGGAATCAGATGCACACCCTAGCGACGCCAACGGCAAGAAGCGCCGGATTTTCTCTCGCGAGCTGCTGCAGGAGGTTTTTCTTAATCCCGGGCTTGGCCTCCTTTTCGGCGGCATCGTGATCGGCTTTATCAGCAGGCTGCAGGGCGCCCAGGCCGTCGCGGATGCCGACACATTTTTTGTCTCGTCGTTTCAAGGTGCGTTGTGTTTATTTCTGCTTGAAATGGGGATGATGGCCTCCCGTAAGCTCAAAGATCTGCGATCCGCGGGGCGTGGCTTCATCATTTTTGGCCTGCTGGCACCAAATGTGTTCGCAACACTGGGAATTGGCGTGGCGCACGCCTACTCCTACTTGACCCACAGTAGTTTCCAGCCAGGAACTTATGTCCTGTTCGCTGTGCTGTGCGCTGCAGCGTCCTACATCGCAGTGCCCGCAGTGCAGCGGCTAGCGATCCCCGAAGCCAGCCCCACTTTGCCGTTGGCCGCATCGCTGGGCTTAACTTTCTCCTACAACGTCACCCTTGGAATCCCGGTTTATATCGCGATCGCACACCTTTTTCATTAATCGACAAGCTTCTCGGGCTATTTTTCAGTCTTTTACTACCTCGACAACTTGGTCTGATCGATGATCAGATTAGTATTTCTCATCGATGCAACGGAGCCTGAAGATGAGCAGCGAGCTAACATACGCACCACCGTTATCGATTGACCACGCAACTGCTGAGCTAAACAGTTTGGTCAAGCCCCTAGCCCTCGCATTAGATGGCCGTATTGTCGATCTGGTCGATGCGGCCCGCTACATCGACCAGATCGACTTCACCTTGTTGAAGTCGAAAATCATCTTGGACCAGCATGAAGGCCTAGCCCCCGAATGGGACCGCGCCCAAGCAGACGCCGTCGAAGTGCGCTACAAGCGCTACCTGAAGATTTTGCGTAAACATGAGCATGAGGCACTGCCGCCCACCAGAGATATCGACATTTTCTGGCACGCCCACATACTCGACACCCAAGCCTATATCCGCGATTGCGCAGCGATCTACGGCTACTACTTACATCACTACCCATATTTCGGTGTCCGAGGAGAAAGTGATTCCCAGCGCTTACTGAAGGCCGGGGCCGTCACACAGCGAATGTGGCAGGACGAATACGGCGAAGACTTGGTTGCCTACACCCCTGCACACTGCTTAAAACCGACTGAGGGCCGATCTGACACCCTGACAGAGCCGGTCATTAGCCAAATACCCCGATGCGCCAGATTCGCCACATGAGGGGACCGGCCCCCTCACACCACCTGACTACCAGACACAATCTGACCACCTAGGTCAGCTATCAGTACCTTCAGTGGCATGGCGTAAGTTAACAGCCCGGCCAGCTTTCTTAACCAAAATTTCACCTTACGGAAGCCAAAAGTTCACTTTATTCCTGGAAGTTATACGCTGGCCATCGTCACCGTAATAGTTCGGGGTTTTCTGTTGGCCAGGAAACTCCGATGTAAGTCAAGACTGAAAGTCGCCATCATGCCAGCACCTGTGGCACCCGCCACAATTCGTGCGATAGCCCCGTTGAGCTCTGTCATTTTCCGCTCACCGGGATATTCTGCAAACCATGCACCGCAGATACTACGGCAGGCCTTCGTTCTTACGCGGCCGACACGCCGGGTGCCTCATCTATCAATCAAGCCCGGTTCGCTTTCCGCTATCCAGCCGGCCAAGATCATCACAGCCAGCTAAGGAGTAGTGGCGCCATGGTTCTCGGAATGTACTACGCAATGCTTCCACCGGAGGTCAACTCCACCCGGATGTATTCCGGTCCGGGTGCAAGTTCGTTGCAGGTTGCGGCGACAACCTGGAGTCAGCTCTCCGCCGATTTACAGACCACGGCCGAGAGCTACGGGGCGGTGCTGTCCGGCCTGGCCAGTCTGCAGTGGCTGGGCCAGTCGTCAGCCTCAATGATGGCGGCGGTCACCCCGTACGTGGAATGGCTGGCCGCCACGGGCGCCCAAGCACAGCAAACAGCCACTCAAGCCATGGCGGCCGCAGCGGCCTATGAGACGGCTTATGCGTTGACCATTCCGCCGGAGGCAGTCTTCGCCAATAGATCTGCACTCACCACGTTGGTAGCGACAAATTTTTTCGGTCAAAACAGCGTGGCGATCGCCGCTAATGAAGCCGCCTACGCCGAAATGTGGGCCCAGGATGCGACCGCGATGAACGGGTATGCGACCAGCTCAGCAGCCGCGTGGAAATTAACCCAGTACACTCCCCCACCGGCCGCCACCAATCCGGCTGCAACATTGTCGACGGCGCTTGCCGAAGCCACAGATCCCATCCCCCCAACACCGTGGTGGGTGCCGTTTGTGGAAGATCTCTTGCGGCACATTTTTGGGGTAGGCGACTACTTCGGCATCACTGACGGGGTCTTCTTCTACTACGCGATGATGAGTTCGATCAATGACACCATCAGCGCCACTTCCTCGGTCCTCGGCGATGAAAGCACCCTGGGTCTGATTCCCGGGGCGGCGGCTGACCTTGCTCCTACGACGAGCAATCTCATACCGCCACCGGGCGATTTCCTCTCGGCGTCCAGTCGAGCGACGTCAGCGACCCTGGCCAGCGAAGTGACCGCGGCTATGCGTAACTCCGGCACGATCGGGCAGATGTCGGTGCCAGCCTCCTGGGCAGCCCCAGCCACCACCGCAGCCAAAGAGTTCTCCCACACCCCCCTGACCACCCTGCCCACCACCGAGCCGTTAGAGTCCGGCATGCCCGGAATGCCAGGGATGCCGATACCAGGAAGCGGACGGGGCGGGGTGGTGCCCCGCTACGGCACCCGACTCACCGTGATGTCTCGCCCACTCTCCGGAGGCTAACCAGTCAGGGGACCAAAGCCGGGCCCGGCATCGACTGATGGTGGCGTCAAGGACCAGTTATCCGGATCTTTGAGGGAATACACCACCGGCAAGAGTTGGCCGATGGTGGGCCACTCCTGGACGTTGACCACCATCCGCTGATAGACCGCATGCTCGCTCACCGTGGGGCCGGTTATCACCCCGGCGATGGTGACGTATTGTTCACCGTCAGCATCGGGCCGGGGGCTGACGCCGGTGACCAGCAGCG
>JAIENC010000271.1 GCA_019751635.1 Mycobacteriaceae bacterium | reverse complement strand
CCTCAATGAACTCGGTGCCGGCGAATAGTGGATTACCGGCCAACGCCTGGCAGCGGCGGCGCAGATAATCGACACGGTGCGCACCGTGCACAAAACTCACGTGCGGAGTCGGGTGCACAAAGCTGCGCGGAGCGAGCATGCCGGTGGCTGTGGCGTACGCCCAAAACTGGCGGGTGAGCTGAAACCGCTCATTGATGCGGACCGCTTTAGTGATGTCGATCGAACCGTCCGAGCGCTGCGGCGTGTAGTTCAACTCGCAGAGGGCGGAGTGTCCAGTGCCGGCGTTATGCCATGGATTGCTGCTTTCGGCGGCGGCTGCATCTAACCGCTCGACCAGGGTGATTGACCAGCCCGGCTCCAGCTGCTGCAGCAACGCACCCAGCGTTGCACTCATAATGCCGGCGCCGACCAGTGCAACGTCGGTCTTGGCGATCGCACCCAGTCCAGACACTGAATTATTGGCCCTTCCCACGGCGACAATGGTTAAGGCTATCGGTCAACCTCGGCGACAAGCGGGATCCGGCTATGCCGAGGGTCTTAAGCTGAGGTGGCGGCTGGGCCCCCACAACCCTTCACGACGGTCCCGGAAAGGCTCATCGGAGTAGAAAATGCGAGCATATGACCTGGCGATCATCGGAACCGGTTCTGGGAACAGCATTCTCGACGAGCGCTACGCGAACAAGCAGGTAGCGATCTGCGAACAAAGTAGCTTTGGCGGCACCTGCCTCAATGTCGGCTGCATCCCCACAAAGATGTTTGTGTACGCCGCCGAAGTGGCCCAAACCATTAGCAGCGCAGCGCGTTACGGCGTCGACGCGCACATCGACGGAGTGCGCTGGAATGACATAGTCGCGCGCATCTTCGAGCGAATCGACCCGATCGCAGTTAGCGGCGAACAGTACCGCAGTTCTTCGCCGAATATCGAGGTATACCGCCAGCACACCCGATTCGGCCCGACCGGTGATGCTGGGCGTTATCTGCTGCATACCGATACCGGGGTGGCCTTTACCGCCAAGCAGGTGGTGATAGCTGCCGGATCCCGACCGGCAATCCCCCAGGCCGTCATCGACTGCGGCGTGGACTACTACACCAGCGACACCATCATGCGGATCGCTGAACTACCTCAGCATCTGCTGATCATCGGAAGTGGCTTCATCGCTGCCGAATTCGCACATATCTTCTCCGCGCTCGGGGTCCGGATCACTCTGGTTATCCGGGGCGACACCATGCTGCGGCATCTCGACGACACGATCTGCACGCGGTTTACCCAGATCGCCGCGACGAAATGGGACCTGCGCACCCACCGCCAGGTGGCTGGAGCCTATCGACATGGCTGCGGTCTCAAAGTTGAACTCGACGACGGCTCGATCGTGGACACAAACGCGATTCTGGTGGCAACCGGACGAGTGTCCAACGCTGATCTACTGGACGCTCAGCATGCCGGCATCGCTGTCGAAGACGGCCGTGTGGTGGTTGACCAATACCAGCGCACCTCTGTTCGGGGGGTATTCGCGCTTGGTGATGTGTCGTCGCCGTATCAGCTCAAGCACGTCGCCAACCATGAGGCCCGAGTAGTGCAGCACAACCTACTCTGCGACTGGGACGACACTGAAGCGATGACCAGCACCGACCACCGTTATGTCCCCGCCGCGGTATTCACCAATCCTCAGCTCGCGTCCGTCGGTTTGACCGAAAACCAAGCCTTGGCACAGGGATTCGAGGTGCAAGTTGCGATCCAAAACTATGGTGACGTGGCCTATGGCTGGGCCATGGAAGACCACACCGGGATCGTGAAACTGATCGCCGACCGTGCCACCGACCACCTGTTGGGCGCACACATCATGGGTTATCAGGCTTCGTCAATCATTCAGCCGCTGATCCAGGCGATGAGTTTCGGGCTGACCGCCGCTGAGATGGCCCGCGGTCAGTACTGGATTCATCCGGCGCTGCCCGAAGTAGTAGAGAACGCGTTGTTGGCGTTATCCCGATGAGCCAGATGCTGTAGTAGGAACCACCGGAAAAGCCCCAAGCGTCGCGTAACCAAACCGCAACACGCATCGGCTACTTTCGCTGGCATCTGCTGCTTGGGAGGATTGAGTTGACGCAGGTTATCGCATCGGATGCCAAGGAGCCATCACCAGCCGAGGTCGACCTCGACACCATGGCTACCGCGCGAGAGACGCTGGAAGACTATACGCTGCGGTTAGCGCCACGCAGCTATCGACGGTGGTCTCCGGCGGTAGTAGGGATCTCCGCATTAGGCGGTATCGCTTACCTAGCCGATTTCGCGATCGGCGCTAACATCGGTATCACCTACGGCACCGCAAACGCCCTACTGGGTATCGGGATTTTCGCAGTGGTGACCTTCCTCACTGGCCTACCATTAGCGTATTACGCAGCGCGCTACAACATTGATTTGGATCTCATTACCCGCGGCAGCGGTTTTGGCTATTACGGCTCAATTGTTACTAATGTCATCTTTGCGACGTTCACGTTTATCTTTTTCGCCCTTGAGGGCTCCATCATGGCCCAAGGACTCAAGTTGGGATTGCATATCCCGTTATGGGCGGGTTATGCCACCTCAACACTGATTATCTTCCCCCTGGTCATCTATGGGATGAAGGTGTTATCGCAGCTGCAGCTGTGGACCACTCCCCTGTGGCTGATCCTGATGGTCGCGCCGGTTCTTTACCTAGTCATCAATCATCCCGACTCAGTTGGACAGTTCCTCAACTACGCGGGCAAGAATGGCCAAGGCGGCATGAGCGTCGGCTCGGCCCTGCTGGCCGCAGGGGTGTGCCTCTCGCTGATTGCCCAGATCGCCGAACAGATCGACTACCTGCGTTTTATGCCACCTCGCACACCGCAGAATTCCCACAGCTGGTGGGCGTGGACGCTGTTGGCCGGTCCCGGCTGGGTCATACTCGGAGCGATCAAACAGATCATTGGCCTATTCCTGGCCGTCTATTTGATCTCCAACGTCGCCAATTCAACGCTCATCGCCAACCAACCAGTACATCAATTCGTAGAGACTTACCGCAATTTTATGCCCAGCTGGCTGGCCCTGACTCTGGCCGTGATTCTGGTGGTGCTTAGCCAGATTAAAATCAACGTGACCAATGCATATTCCGGTTCTTTAGCCTGGACCAACTCAGTTACCCGCATAACTAAGCACTATTACGGGCGGGTGTTGTTCCTTGGCGTGAACCTTACTATTGCATTGATCTTGATGGAAGCCAATATGTTCGACTTCCTCAACGCCATTCTGGGATGTTACGCCAACTGCGGTATCGCCTGGGTGGCCGTAGTCGCCTCGGACATCGTTTTTAATAAGTACCTTCTTGGCCTATCACCCAAGACGCCCGAATTTCGCCGCGGCATGCTTTATGCCGTTAATCCCGTTGGCTTCGGGTCGATGTTACTGGCCGCGGGATTATCGGTGGTCGCGTTCTTCGGCGGCCTGGGCTCAGCGCTACGCCCCTATTCGCCTTTAGTGGCGATTGTCACTGCCTTGGTCACCCCACCGATCTTGGCGATTGCCACGAAAGGCAGATATTACCTGCGGCGCAGACATGACGGTATCGATCTGCCGATGCATGACGAGCACGGCAATCCCTCGGCCGAGGAGTTGAACTGCCATGTCTGCCAATACAATTTTGAGCGACCAGACATGCTGGCTTGCCAGACTCACGACGCGCACATCTGCTCACTATGCGTGTCCACCGACAAGTCGTCCACACACGTACTTCCAGCGCACGTCTCATCCGAGAGCTAGCCAGCGTTTTGACATACCAACAAGAGATGTCGTATTCATAAGACATGACCGCAGTCCAGCCTCGCCCATGGTCGTACAGCGACCGGGGCCCCGCTGACACCTCCGTCAATGCTTTTGCCGGACAACGGTATTGCGCACAACTCTGTTGTTGTTGATCTGTCAAGGTTAGTCCGCAGCAAAGCCGGCCCAGTCACCTCACTGGTGTGACAAACCAGTTCCTGAAATAGCGGAAATCCGCTGAAACCGGCATGGACTCTCACCCATACCCCGGCTCAGCGAAATGGCTTCGACGGCTCATGTCGTTGCCCCACCGTAGCCGGAGCCTGCCTATAACTGGCCGCCGTGCCGCTAAAGAACTTTTCGCCTATTTGCTCGCCGTTGAGCCTAAAGCCTTTGTTGCAGAAGCAATTCCGCAACAGCCATGTACCGCCGAGGGCACTGCTTGCGACTGCAGATGGCCACACCCCACCCACAACACACACCTCGATCGAACAATCCAAAGGGCAGCTAGACCATGGACTATGGCGCACTACCACCAGAAATAAACTCCGGGCGCATGTACTGCGGCCCCGGAGCGGAACCGATGCTCACCGCTGCGGCCGCCTGGGACGCCCTGTCCATTGATCTCTACGCCACGGCGGCGGCCTGCCATGCGGCGATCTCAGGATTGGCTTTCTCCTGGACAGGACCCGCAGCAACCGCAATGGCCCAGGCCACAGCACTTTATCTGACGTGGCTGAGCAGCACGGCGGCGCAAGCTGAACAAGCAGCCGTCCAGGCCAAGGCAGCCGCTGGCGCCTACGAAACCGCCTTTGCGATGACCGTGCCACCCCCGATAGTGGCAGCGAACCGCGTGATGTTAACGACATTAATCATGACCAATTTCTTCGGGCAAAACGCTCCGGCTATCGCGGCAGTGGAAGCCGAATACGCCGAAATGTGGGCTCAGGATGCCGTTGCCATGTACTGCTACGCCAGTTCCTCGGCGGCCGCCTCGGTACTGACACCATTCAGCCAACCACCGCCCACCGTAGATCCAACCGGGATATCACGTCAGGTTGCCGCCGTTGCTCATGCCGCCGGTCATACGACCGGCTTGCAGGTCTACCAAGTCATGTCGCATGGGCCCGAATCGATGTCGCTAGCGCCATCCGCACTGCGCAGCCTCGCGGCACCGGCACTGGGCTCGTCTTCGCGGAAGCTGCTGACAATGTTGTTGTCGCCCACCCGGACAGCCCATCACATGGGGTCGTGGTCAAGAAACGCGGCTACTTCGACAAATTTCCTCACTAAGGCAACTGACAAGATTAAGAAAAGGGTTGAAGACCGCATCAAAGAAAAAATCCGGGACACTGTTTTGGGCCTGGGTCCTGGCCCGGCAGCTGGAACGCACCGGCTAGGACTGTTAGATCTACCGGGCCTCGGCTCGCAACTGAAAACCGCGTTGTATGAACACCTTGGCCATGGACACAAGCTGGGAGAGTTGTCGGTCCCCCCGTCATGGTTATCACAAGCCACCAGCCCTCTCCCCGCAGAACTGCCGGCCAACGGCTGAGGCAACAGCGCATGAGCCACAGCGAATCGACCCGGGAAGCACAGGGCCGACGCTGAGTGTGCGCCTAGGCGCACACTCAAGGCCGAACGTGCGTCTAGGCGCACGTTCGACGCCGAAAGACGGTAATGTGGCCGGTTCAATGCCTCTGCGTTGCGTATCAGAGCGGAAAGCCAAGATTTACCGGCATTTCCATCACCCCCCCAAGGACAAATCTATGACCGGTCATTTAAACGGTTATCAGCCGTTATCGCGGAAACGGATCCAGCAAGCCCTGACCCCGAATGAATGGTTGCGACTGGGATTAATGTTTGCGGTAATTACTCTGCTGCATATAGCAGGCTGGGCAACCCTGACACTGGTCGTTGCACCTGCACATTATAACGTCGGGAACAATACATTTGGCATCGGCATCGGGCTGACCGCATACACTTTGGGCCTGCGGCACGCATTTGATGCCGACCACATCGCCGCAATTGACAACACTACCCGCAAGTTAATGAACGACGGTCAACGCCC
The DNA here is from genome assembly GCA_019751635.1 of Mycobacteriaceae bacterium. Lineage (GTDB taxonomy): Bacteria > Actinomycetota > Actinomycetes > Mycobacteriales > Mycobacteriaceae > Mycobacterium. The sequence goes on along the minus strand of JAIENC010000271.1, from coordinate 9,968 downwards.
TCAGGCTGTAGGATTTTTTTTCTCATTAGGGCATTCTTCGGTTGTATTCGGCCTGGCTTTATTGCTAACCCTGGGGCTTAAGACCGTCATCGGACCAGTCCAGGAAAGCTCTTCGGCCCTGCATCACTACGTTAGCTTGATTGGAACCACCATCTCAGGCGTGTTTTTATATGTGATTGCTATTGTCAATATCATTATCTTGGCAAGCATTGCCAATGCACTCAACCGCGCGCGTCTTGGCTATTGCGCACCCGAAGAAATCGCTAATCAGCTGAACAGTAGCGGATTATTGAACCGTTTTTTTAGCCGCTTCACCAAAACAGTAAAATCGTCATGGCATATGTATCCGATCGGCATGCTGTTCGGTCTAGGATTTGACACCGCAACCGAAATAGCCCTATTGGTTCTGGCTGGCACCGGCACCACCGCAGGACTACCCTGGTATGCCATTTTATGCCTGCCCGTGCTCTTCGCTGCCGGGATGTGTTTACTGGACACTATCGACGGCTCATTTATGAATTTTGCTTACGGATGGACATTGTCTAATCCAGTGCGCAAAATCTACTACAACATCACTATGACTGGGCTGTCGGTAATTGTCGCACTCCTCATCGGCAGCATCGAGTTCATGGGCCTGCTCGCAACTCAATTCGGCTGGCGCGGTGGATTCTGGGACTGGCTCGACGGAATCGATCTCAACGCTATCGGCTTCCTTGTCGTCAGCCTATTTGTGATGACTTGGATCAGCGCGGTGCTGATTTGGCGCTACACACCGATCAGGCAGGCCGAACTACCTCCTGCTACGGCCAACGCAGACCACTGACGAGATAGGGGCGCCGCGGCGGATTTCCATCAAGCAGCCCAACAACAGCATCGACATCGAGGTGGGCAGCCAGTAGATCAGCCATCAACTGCAGTTGTGCGTCACGGCGTTCGACAACGTTGATGTCTTGTGCCACAACAAATCCGCTCCGCCCCGCCGCCTCAGCGACCTCGGTGAGCCAGCCACGACGAAAATCGTCGTTATCTAGTAGACCGTGCCAATGGGTGCCAAAGACCTTGTCGCGCAGAAAACCCTGCGGTTGGGCAGCAACGGCGAACCAACCCGCCTGGTTGCAGCGAACAATCCTGCCATGGTGGATTTCGTAGCCGCTAAGCGGAAAAGGCCAGCGGCGTAAAACCTTGTTTTCCATAAAGGCGATATCAATGTCGAGTAGCCCCAATCCAGCGACCTCACCCACCCGAGATTCGATAGCATCCTCAATGCGCCGGCACAGCATTTGGAAGCCTCCACAGATACCCAGCAACGGCTTGCCGGCTCGAGCATGGGCAACAATCAACTCAGCTAGGCCGCGCTCATGCAACCAAGTCAGATCCGCAACGGTGGCCTTGCTGCCTGGCAACACGATGACATCGGCGTCAACCAATTCGGCGGGATCAGTGACCCAGCGCACCCAAACCCCTGGTTCGCAAGCCAACGCCTCGATATCCGTGGAGTTCGAGATACGGGGAAAACGAACCGCAGCTATCCGAAGACATTCGGTCCCCCTCGGGGCAGCCGGCACCCCAACAACATGGTGGGCCAGCACCGATAGCGAATCTTCGGCGTCAGCCCAGAGCTGCTCCGCGTAAGGCAGCACACCGTAGGTGGGACGGCCAGTTAAATCGAACAGTTGCCGCAAACCCGGCGCAAGCAAGGCCGGATCCCCACGAAACTTATTGACAATGAACCCGGCGACTAGCGCTTGATCCTCAGGATCAAGCACAGCCACACTCCCAAACAAGTGCGCCAGCAGACCGCCGCGGTCAATATCGCCAACCACCACTACCGGCAGATTCGCCGAACGAGCCAACCCTAAGTTGGCAAGGTCTGTTGCACGCAAGTTGATTTCAGCTAGCGAACCAGCACCTTCGCAGATAACTGCATCGAATTCTGCTCGCAAACTTGATAATTCATCGAAAACTATCCGAGCCAAATCAGTTCTATGCGCGAAATACCCTGCTGCAGTAACTGAATCCGCGACCTGCCCACGGATTACTAACTGCGATGTGTAGTCACCTCCTGGTTTGAGCAGGATGGGGTTGAATCTGTTACTCGGTTCCAACCCCGCCGCCCGAGCTTGCACTGCTTGAGCCCGACCGATCTCACCACCTTCGATGGTGACGGCGGAGTTGTTGGACATGTTTTGCGCCTTAAACGGCGCCACCCGAACACCCCGCCCGGCCAACATCCGGCACAATCCCGCCACCACCAGCGACTTGCCCGCATCGGAGCTGGTACCCGCGACCAGCAGCGCTCCACTCACCGTTACCTGGCGAGCAGACGCAAAAGCCCCCGACACACCGGGCATGCAGGGGCGTTTGCGTCTGCTCGCGGGAGAAGCATCACGGCACGGTGAGGATTTCGGCGCCGGCCTCGGTAACCAGCAAAGTGTGCTCGAACTGCGCACTCCACTTGCGGTCTTTGGTAACCACGGTCCAGCCGTCATCCCAGATTTCATAATCCAATGCACCGAGGTTGATCATCGGCTCAATGGTGAAGGTCATGCCCGGTTCGATAATGGTATTGACAGCCGGCTCGTCGTAGTGCAACACAACCAGGCCATTGTGAAATGTCGTACCGATTCCATGTCCGGTGAAGTCACGAACCGAGTTGTACCCGAAGCGATTTGCATACGACTCAATTACCCGACCGATGATCGACAAAGCACGACCCGGCTTGACGGCGTTAATGGCCCGCAACATCGCTTCCTGAGCACGATCGACTAGCAGCCGATGTTCCTGCGCGACGTTACCGGCCAGAAACGTCGCGTTGGTATCACCGTGCACGCCACCGATATAGGCAGTGACATCAATGTTGACGATATCGCCGTCTTGGATCACCGTTGAATCCGGAATGCCATGGCAAATAACCTCATTGAGCGAAGTACAGCACGACTTGGGATAGCCTTTGTAACCCAGCGTGGACGGATAAGCGCCATGATCCAGCATGTAGTTATGGGCGATGCGGTCCAGTTCATCGGTTGTCACGCCCGGCGCCACCGCCCGGCCAGCTTCGGCCAGCGCGCCGGCAGCGATCCGGCAGGCAAGACGCATCTGCTCGATCACCTCCGGCGTCTGCACCCATGGCTCGTTGCCTTCTCGTGCGGTCGGCTTGCCGACATATTCGGGGCGCGGGATCGACGCCGGCACCGGCAAAGTTGGTGACAGCACGCCAGGAGAAAGCGCGGTACGAGCAGCCATGCCGTTAGCTTAGTCAGATGCCTTCAGCGAAGGTACGCGCCGTTTAGGCCAAGTAATCAACGGGCAACGAGTCAAACATCACTTTGGTCATCCTTACCGCATACTCCGAACTGCCGCCCCCCACAATCAAGGACGCAAACGCCAGGTCGCCGCGGTATCCAGCGAACCATGAATGCGATCCGCCGTCGAATTCTGCTTCACCGGTTTTACCGAACACTTCACCGCAGCCGGCAATATCCCTAGCCGTGCCATTGGTCACCACCAATCGCATCATGGGACGTAGCGCCTCAATCATTTTCCGGCTGATTGGCGTGCTCTGGCCAGCCACCGCCGTCGAACGTCCCTCGATGAGCCGCGGCACCGGGGTCTTTCCGGCGGCGACGGTGGCCGCAACCAACGCCATGCCGAACGGGCTGGCCAGCACCTTGCCCTGCCCGAAGCCGTCTTCTGTGCGTTCAGTTAAATCCACTGTCGGCGGGACCGACCCTGTCACCGTATTCACCCCGTCTAAGTGGTAGTCAAGCCCGATACCGTAACTGGCGGCCGCCTGAGTCAGACCACGCGGCGGCATCTTGCTGCTTAACTCAGCGAACGTGGTGTTGCAGGAACTGGCGAACGCACGTGACATGGGCACGACACCCAGATCAAATCCCCCATAGTTAGGTACATTGCGGTTGCCGATGTCGAGGTGACCAGGGCAGCCCAAGAGTGTGTTGGGGGTTGCCATATCGCGTTCGACGGCCGCTCCTGCCGTAATCATCTTGAAGGTCGAGCCAGGCGGGTAGAGGCCGGTGGTAGCAATCGGCCCCTCCTTATTGGCGGCCGCATTTTGGGCAATCGCCAGAATTTGTCCTGTCGAAGGCTTAACCACAACGATCATGGCTTTGCCGTCACGGGTGTCCACGGCATGCTGAGCAGCGTTCTGCACGGCCCGATCTAACGTGATCGCCACCGAGGGCGCCGGCGACGGTTCGACTTCGTACAGCACATCGACATCAGCGCCATTCTGATTAACGCTGACCACCCGCCAACCGGCCTGCCCATCAAGTTGGTTGAGCACGGCTTTCTTCACTTCCCCCAGCACAGCTGGAGCGAAATGCTCATCAGTGGGGAGCAGTTCAGCCTCCGGCGTGATCACGACGCCAGGCAGGTTGGCTATTGCCGGGGCGACCCGCTCATTGTCATCGACGCGCAAGGTGATCAGATCCATCGGCCGCATAGACGAGCTCGCCTCTTCGGCGAGTCGTTGCGCGTCCAACGTGTCGTCAAAGGGATGCAGGGCCTGCACCACCGCACGTGCGGTGCTCATCAGATCATGACCGGCCTGGCTGGCGTCCAGTGCATAGTGGTAGTGATTACCCCAGGTCAGCACGTCGGTACCGCCAAGTTCGTTAACCGCCGCACGGGGTGGGGGGTCGGCTCGCAACGCGAGCCTCTGGCGGTCACCGAGCTCTGGGTGTAGCGCGGTAGCAGCCCATCGCACCAGCCAGTGACCATCATCGCGAGCCATTTTCAGCTGGCCATCATAGGTCCACGTGCGATTCTTCGGCAGATGCCAGGTGTAGCGATAGGCCACACTGCCAGTGTCTTCGGCGTACTTGGCGCTCAGTAGCTGAGCGTCCACGCGAGTGGCTTGCAATCCAGACCACGCGGCGTTGAGTGCTTCACGCGCGGCGTTGGGATCATCTGCTAGTTGGGCAGCCGCCGCGGTATCACCGATGCCCAGCGCCTCGAAGAAACGTTGCGCAGCCGGCCCCGGCCCGTCCGGACGCGGCGTGCAGCCAACCACGGCGGTGACCGCGGTAAGCAGGCATACTGCCACGGATGCCCATGTTGCTTTTTTTGCCATCGTTGCAGATGGTAAAAAACATCGTGCGCACACCCGCGCAGACACACCGAGACGCAACCGTGCTGCTTGCGTTACCCGTCAATCCAGCAACACGGTCGCAAAAGTGCCAACTTCCACGAATCCAACACGCGCATAGGCGGCCCGGGCCGCGGTGTTGAAGTCATTCACATACAGGCTCGCGATCCGCCCGGTCCCAACGATCACCGCAGCCAAGGTCGCCGTACCCGCACTACCTAAACCGTGCCCACGCCACTGCGGATGGACCCACACTCCTTGGATCTGGCCGACCGACGGAGATTGCGAACCCACTTCAGCTTTAAAGACAACCTCACCGTGTTCGAAGCGAGCCCATGCTCGGCCGGCGGCAATCAGGCTAGCCACCCGACGCCGGTAACCCCGACCGCCGTCGCCAAGACGCGGGTCAACTCCTACTTCACCGATGAACATGTCTACGGCGGCAACGAGATACGCGTCCAACTCTGCTGGCCGAACTTGACGCACCTGTGGGTCGATCGCGCAGTGTGGGTAGGAGTTCAAGGCCATCAATGGCTGATGATCACGAATGTCTCGGGCCGGGCCCCACGCAATCTGCAGCCGCTGCCACATCGGCATCACTAATTCGGCCCGACCAACCAGTGACGAGCACCGCCGGGGCGCACTCATCGCCTCATCGGCAAAAGCCCTCAGATCAGTAATCCCGCCACGCAGCGGGATCACGTTGGCCCCGGCGTAGCACAGAGACTCATCCACGCCGCAGCGGGTCCATAGCTCTCCGCCCATTGCATGAGGCGCAACACCATAGTCGGCGACCCGGGCAGCAACCATGCACGACCCGACCGGATCATGGTCAAGAACACCACGCACCGCAGCGAGGTCACGCACCACCGACACCCGCCGCTCGCCCACAAAGCGACCGATAGGCGGAGCCGACATGCTCATTCTCTGCGCGTCTTTCTGCGAACCCGACAGTGGCTGGAATCAGCCTCCCCTAGCTTACGGTGACAACCGGCGATCCGCTCGCAGTCGCGGTGTCTGATTGGGCAGACATCTCCGCGGCAAGCCGCATTGCTTCTTCAATCAGCGTCTCAACGATCTGTGCTTCCGGAACGGTTTTGATCACTTCGCCACGCACAAAAATCTGGCCTTTGCCATTGCCCGACGCCACACCCAAATCGGCTTCCCGAGCCTCACCTGGGCCGTTGACAACGCATCCCATCACTGCCACTCGCAGCGGTACATCAAGACCATCCAGGCCAGCGGTGACTTCATTGGCCAGGGTGTAGACGTCAACTTGGGCCCGGCCGCAGGAGGGACACGACACGATCTCCAGCGAACGTGGTCGCAAATTAAGCGATTCCAGAATCTGATTACCCACCTTGACTTCGTCGACCGGTGGCGCTGACAGCGATACGCGGATGGTGTCACCGATGCCCCGTGACAGCAGAGCCCCGAAAGCAACCGCGGATTTAATGGTGCCTTGAAAAGCCGGGCCGGCCTCGGTGACACCCAGATGCAGGGGATAGTCACATTGGCTGGCCAACAATTCATAAGCGGCAACCATGACCACCGGGTCGCTGTGTTTAACGCTGATCTTGATGTTGCCAAACCCATGTTCCTCGAACAACGAGGCTTCCCACAGGGCTGATTCCACGAGTGCTTCCGGCGTGGCTTTGCCGTACTTGGCCATAATCCGTTTGTCCAAGGAGCCGGCATTGACGCCGATCCGGATGGGGATGCCGGCCGCACCCGCAGCCTTAGCCACCTCACCGACCCGCCCGTCAAATTCCTTAATGTTGCCTGGGTTGACCCGAACCGCGGCACACCCCGCATCAATGGCTGCGAAGATGTACTTCGGCTGGAAATGGATGTCAGCGATCACCGGGATCTTGCTCTTTTTCGCGATCACCGGTAGTGCATCGGCGTCTTCTTGCCGCGGGCAGGCAACCCGAACAATGTCGCAACCAGACGCGGTCAGCTCAGCGATCTGCTGCAAAGTCGCATTAATGTCATGCGTTTTGGTGGTACACATCGACTGCACCGAAATCGGATAGTCGCTGCCCACTCCAACATCACGAACCATCAATTGTCGAGTCACCCGCCGCGGCGACAGGGTAGGCGGCGGAAGTTGTGGAACACCGAGTCCAATGGTCATGGCGTCCTCCTGGTGGATTATTGAAAAAGCCTGATCGGGTTGACCACATCAGCGGTCACGGTCAACAGCATGTAGCCGACCACCAGGGCCAGGATCACATATGTCGCGGGCATGAGTTTGAGGTAGTTCACCGGCGCTGCCGCAACCAGACCACGCGCCGACCGGGTCATATTGCGGACCTTCTCAAACAGCGCAATGGCGATGTGACCGCCGTCGAACGGCAACAGGGGCAATAGGTTGACGGCGCCCAGAATCAAGTTCAACTGGGCTAAGAAGAACCAGAACGCCACCCATAGCCCATGATCAACGGTGTCGCCGCCGATGATGGTGGCACCGACCACACTGATCGGCGTCTGCGGATCACGCTGCCCCCCGGCAATGGCATGCACCAACGCGCCGACCTTGGTGGGAATGGCAACTAGCGACTTGCCCACCTCCACCGTGAGATCAGCGGAGAACGCAAAAGTAGCGGGCACGGCCGAGGCCACGTTGTACCGGGTGGGCTGGGGCCGGGGAGCGGCTACACCGATGGCGCCAACCATCGAGGGGCTAGCGCTCGCACCGTCTTTGCCGGCGATCCAACGCTGGGTCGTTGTGACATCGACATCAACCGACATAGTCGCGCCAGCCCGGCGGATCACCACGGGAACGGTGCCCTGCACTTTACGCACCGCCGCGGCCATCTCGGCGAAGTTGGCCACCGGGGTATTGCCTACGGTGAGCACCACATCACCGGGCCGAATACCGGCAAGCGCCGCTGGACCTGGACCGGTGCATTCTGCAAGCTTTCCTTGAGTCACCTCAGCCGCAACGCAGCCGGTCTCCCCGATCACAGCGGCCGTGGCCGAATTCGTCGCGTGCAAATTAGGTAGACCCCAGATCACCGCGATGCCGTAGATCAGCACCAGACAAATCAGGAAGTTCATGCCGGGTCCGGCGAACAGCACCGCAACGCGCTTCCAGGTGGCCTGTTTGTACATGGCCCGGCCAGATTCCTCTGGCGTCAAATCCTCAACCGCGGTCATGCCGGCGATGTCGCAGAACCCGCCCATCGGCACTGCCTTGAGCCCGTACTCGGTCTCCCCCCGGCGGGTCGACCACAGGGTAGGACCGAAACCAACGAAATAGCGACGGACTTTCATACCGGTAGCGCGTGCCGCCCACATATGACCGCATTCGTGGAGCGCCACGGAGATCAAGATGGCCAGCGCAAACAGCACGATGCCGATAAAGAACATCATCGGGTTGCCCAGACCTTTCCTGAACTCAAGCGGGGATGGCCAGTGGCTCCTCCAGTAGAGAGAGTATGCCGAGCTTGATCGCGGGCCCAGCACTGCGCATCGAGTACGTCATCTACGGTAGCCGGTGGCGCGACCCAGTGCGGATCTGCAGCCTCCAACACAGCAGCGATAGTGCTCACGATCGCCGGGAAGCTGATTCGCCCCGCCAAGAATGCTTCCGCGGCTTCCTCATTAGCGGCGTTATACACCGCGGTCATGCAGCCGCCAAGCTGCCCAGCATGCCGAGCCAGTTCGACGGCGCGGAAAACTTCGGTATTCAGGGGTTCGAACTCCCAGGTCGCCGCCGTGCTGAAATCGCAGGATGGGGTCGTGCCAGCAAGCCGTTCTGGCCAACCCAATGCCAGCGCAATGGGCAGTTTCATATCCGGCGGACTGACTTGAGCGATCGTGGAGCCATCCACGAAAGTGACCATGGAATGCACGATAGATTGCGGATGCACCACAACCTCGATGCGGTCGTAGGGGATGCCGAAAAGCAGGTGAGCTTCGATGAGTTCGAGCCCCTTGTTGACCAGTGTTGCCGAGTTCAACGTGTTCATCGGACCCATCGACCAGGTCGGATGAGCGCCGGCCTGTTCTGGGGTGACCTGCTCTAGATCTGCTGCGGACCACCCACGGAACGGTCCACCCGAGGCGGTCAGCACCAACGTGGCTACTTCATTAGGTGTCCCGCCACGGAGACACTGCGCTAAGGCGGAATGTTCCGAATCAACCGGCACAATCTGACCTGGCTGCGCCGCCCGCAACACCAGCGGCCCCCCCGCAACCAGCGACTCTTTGTTCGCCAAAGCCAGTTGGGCACCCGAGGCCAGAACCGCCAGCGTCGGTTCCAGGCCGACCGCTCCGACCAGTGCGTTGAGCACGATGTCCGCCTCGGTCTGCTCGATCAGCTGCGTCACCGCGCGTGGTCCTTGATACGGAATACCACCAGCCGCTTGAGCTGCTCGTTGATCGCTGATCGCGATATTGGTTACCCCGGTCTCGGCTCGTTGGCGCAGCAGGGTGTCGAGATTGCCGCCACCGGCGGCCATACCAACGAGTTCAAATCGATCCGGATGAGCCGCGATGACCTCCAATGCCTGAGTACCGATAGAGCCGGTACTCCCTAGCACGACAACACGTCGGCGACCGTCCCCAAGTCCCCCGGCATGCCCGGATGTAGTGGCGGGGTGAGACCTAACTTGAGACTCTGTCACCCACCTATTGTGCCGCCTGCTCGCTGTCGACGGCAGGTGAATACTGACCAGTGCGCGGCGCCGCCAACTGGTCAGTATTCACCTGCCGTTGACACTCGCATCAACTCGCATCAATAAGACAGCCCTGCGACAACCCCGCGTTGTCCTGAGTGTGCGTCTGGTCGCACGCTCGGCCTCCAGCGTGCGACCAGACGCACACTCGGGGGCATCCGTGACACAGCTGGCAC
>JAIENC010000026.1 GCA_019751635.1 Mycobacteriaceae bacterium | reverse complement strand
GAAGCGGCGATGCTGGTGAATCCGGCGGCGCGACTCACCGATGGTGAGGTCTTTCTGCGGTGATGGTTGAGATCGGTTAATCTGGCGACCCGTGAGCATCGTCGGAGTGGGAATTGATGTGGTGTCTATTCCTGATTTCGCCGAACAAGTGGATCAACCTGGAACGGTCTTCTCTGCCACGTTCACCCCGGGTGAACGGCGTGACGCCTCCGACAAAAGCTCTTCGGCTGCCCGCCATCTGGCGGCCCGCTGGGCCGCTAAAGAGGCGGTGATCAAAGCGTGGTCCGGATCGCGGTTTGCGCAGCGGCCGGTGTTGCCGGAAGGTATTCACCGCGACATCGAGGTGGTCACCGATATGTGGGGGCGACCCCGGGTCCGGTTGACCGGTGATATCGCCAAACACCTTGCTGAAGTGACGATCCATGTGTCGCTGACCCATGAAGGCGACACCGCTGCCGCGGTGGCCATACTCGAGGTCCAGTAGCCCCGGCGAGCAGACGTAAAAGCTCCCGACACGCCGGGCGTGCGGGAGCTTTTACGTCTGCTCGCGCCAGCGAAAGGTAACCCCTATGCATGAATTGGTGGACAACGTCCGTGCGGTGTTGCCCTCGGTGCGCCGAGACCTCGAGGAGCTGGTACGAATCCCGTCGGTCTGGGCCGATCCTGCTCGCCGAGGCGAAGTGCAACGCAGCGCGCAGGCCGTTGCAAATCTGTTGTCCCAAGCTGGTTTTGATGATGTGTGCATTGTCAGCGAAGGCGGGGCGCCGGCGGTTATCGCTCGCCATCCAGCGCCACCGGGTGCGCCCACTGTGCTGCTGTATGCACATCATGACGTGCAGCCCGAAGGTGACTATGGCTGTTGGCGCTCGCCGCCTTTCGAGCCAACGGAACGAGATGGCCGGCTTTATGGCCGTGGCAGTGCTGACGATAAGGCCGGTATTGCAACGCATTTAGCGGCATTTCGAGCCCATCAAGGTCGGCCGCCGGTAGGGGTGACGGTATTTGTCGAAGGTGAGGAAGAATCCGGATCGCCAACACTGCACCGCTTGCTTGCCGTACATCGTGACGCATTGGCTGCCGAGGTGATTGTTATTGCCGATGCCGATAACTGGAGCGTGGACATCCCGGCGTTGACGGTGTCGTTGCGCGGGGTGGTCGATTGTGTGGTGGAAGTCGCCACCCTTGAGCATGGTCTGCATTCCGGACTGTGGGGTGGCGTGGTTCCCGATGCGCTTGGTGCGCTGGTTCGGCTGCTAGCCAGTTTGCATGATGACGACGGCAATGTGGCGGTTGCCGGTTTGCATGAAAGCACCGCGCCAGCTTTGGACTATCCGGCCGAGCGGGTACGTACCGAATCAGGTCTGCTGGATGGGGTAACCCCAATCGGTTCAGGATCGGCAACCCAGCGTTTGTGGGCTAAGCCGGCAATCACCGTGATCGGCATTGACGCCCCGTCCATTGCGACGGCGTCGAACACACTGACTGCACGCGCACGAGCCAAGATCAGCATGCGGGTGGCGCCCGGCGGTGATGCCGAAGCCCAGTTACATGCGTTGCGTGTCCATCTAGCGCAACACACACCGTGGGGTGCTCAGGTCAGCGTCACCCTAGGCGAAATTGGCCAACCATATGCGATCGATGCCAGTGGCCCGGTGTATGACGCGGCTCGAGCTGCGCTGAGGCAAGCGTGGGGTGTTGCCCCGGTGGAGAGCGGGATAGGCGGCACTATTCCGTTCATTGCTGAGTTTGCCGCTGCATTCCCGCAAGCCAAGATTCTTGTCACCGGGGTGGAGGACCCGGACACCCAAGCCCATGGCAGCAATGAAAGCCTGCATCTGGGTGTTTTAGAGCGGGCCGCGATCGCTGAAGCGTTGCTGCTGGCGTATCTGGCCTGATCAGGGCTTACGCATTACAGCGACAAGTCGCGGCGAAGCTTGGCCACATGGCCGGTTGCCTTGACATTGTATTGGGCTAGCGTGACCGTGCCGTTTGGGTCGACGAGGAAGGTCGAGCGGATGACGCCTTGCACGCTCTTGCCGTACATCTTCTTCTCGCCGTAGGCGCCCCAAGCGGTCAAGACCGTGCGGTCGGGATCAGACAACAGGGGGAATGTCAGACCTTCGGTGTCACGAAACTTGGCTAGTTTGGCCGGCGAGTCAGGGGAGATGCCGACCACGTCGAGACCGGCCTCGTTCAATTCGGCGAGATTATCGCGGAAATCACAAGCTTGTTTGGTGCATCCGGGAGTCGAAGCTGCCGGATAGAAATACACGATGAGCTGACGTCCGCGGTAGTCGGCTAATGACACGATGTTGCCATCAGCGTCGGAAAGGCTGAAGGCGGGTGCTTGATCACCGGCCGCTAACTGTGTGGTGTCGGTCAAGGAACTTCCTTCCTGTTGCGCCGAGCTGATCAAACTAGCAGTGGCTGATCTAGGGTAGTTCGGCAGGACAGCAACGTGAGATTGAGCCAGTACCGGCGGACATGGAGGCGACAGTGGCGGACCGGAATCCCGACACCATCAAACGGGAGATCGACCAAGCTCGCAATGATTTGGCGTCGACCGTTGATCTGCTTGCGGAACGGGCTAATCCCCATCGACTTGTCCATGACGTCAAGATGCGAGTAGTCGGCTTCCTCAAGCAGCCCACCGTAATTGTTACTTTGGCCGGGGTGGGGACCGTGGTGGTGTTTGTGGCGATCCGTAAAATCAAGAATCGATAGCGTCGAGAACGAATCGGATTCTTTCCCTATACTGCCGCTGCGAGAACTTCCATGCAGCAGCGGTAACGTTCGCTAATGGCGTAATGCGTTGCCCGGAATCCGGATTCTTCTAATACGGCATAGAGTTTTTCTCGAGTAAAATTATGGTAATGCTCAATCTCATGCCAATATGGATTTAGGTTGACCGAATTCCAGTGATTCCATAGCGGTGCGCTAGCGTTGGGCATGGAAATCAGCAGCATGCCGGGCTCGTTGATAAGTTCACGGGCGCAACGAAGGGTGGTCAAGGGAAAAGGTTCGTGTTCAACAACGTCGGCCATGCTGATGACCGAGGGCCTGGGCGTAGGGTTGACGTGGTTTTTCACATCCTGCAGCGTCCCGTGGTAGGCGTTAATTCCGAATTTTTGAATGTCTTCGACATTTTTTTTACGTAGATCAACGCCGAGTACCTCGAAGCCGAATTCGCTGGCCGTTAATAACAGTGATCCGTTGCCGAAACCAACGTCGAGCCATAGCCGATCGTTGGGTAATCCGATTGCGGTAATCACCCGACTGATCATTCTTGCCGAGATGTTCCTGTGCATCTCCATGTCGTTGCCAACGATTTGTTGTTCTTGTGTGTTGCCGAATAAAACATGCAACGCTTCGTCGGTGAAATAACCTTCGGTGAAAACGTGTTGACATTTTTCGCATCGCAACCAAACGATGAATGGCTCCAGTGGTTCGCGCCACATTGCATGACCGGTGCAATTTACGGTTGCGAATTTATGAATATCAACGGACTCGCATAATGGGCATGCTTGGTAAGGAATTCTTTCGTTTTCCATATTCGTCCTTCCCTGGTGGCGCCCCGGCTAGCTGCTATGTCGTAACGTCGATCGCGCTAAAGACATGGGCAGCGGCCGTCTGGGGCCTAAACCCCATCGGGTTTGTGCCCAGTGTTGCATCGTGACTTAGCTGGCTCGGGCGTGTCCGATCTCGGCCGATTATAGGCAACTGTGGCGGTGGTCACTAAAAATATCCCAGCGCTGCCACACGCCGTTCTGTCAGGGATAAACAACACCTATATCCATGGTTGGCATGCGCTCGGAACCTGGCTACATAAGCGGCCTCCTGGGTCGCAAACCGCCCGACCACCTCGGTCGAGCCAAACTTAGATCGGTACGGAAATTTAGCTAGAAATTTGTATCAAAATTTTGTACATTTTCAGTGCGTCCAGTGCATGCCGGATCGAGATCGAAAGCTCTTCCGCCAAGGCTCTCCAACAACTACAGCGCACCGACCAGATCCGCATCGCCAACGCCATCACAGCCTTAGCCGCCGACCCACGCCCCCACGGCTGCACAAAACTTGTCGGCACCGACGACTCTTACCGCATCTGGATCGGCGTCTTTCGCATCGTCTACACCATCGACGACACCATCCGCATCGTCACAATCACCCGCATCGGACACCGAAAGGACATCTACCGATGACCAACACCCTCGTCCCCATCAGCCAAGCCCGTGCCCAACTCTCAAAATTGGTACGCCAAACCGCCGACCAAGACGTAATCCTCATGAACCACGGACGCCCCGCCGCGATCCTCATGTCAGCAGCACGCCACGAAGCCCTGCTCGAAGAAATCGAAGACCTACGCGATCGCCTCAGCGTCCACGAACGCGATCACGTCACGATGCCCTTCTCTAAACTCATCGCCGAGCTAGGCATCGCCGACGAGATCAATTGCGAAAGTTAATTCGCGGCCAGCGCCCTATTCAACGCATGAGCCAACTTCTGGGCGGCCGCACGCGAATCACGCTGAGCTAGCGCGCCAGATGCGAAACCCTGCTGTCATCGCTGCGAGTGTCTTGATGGCCTGTGGCTGGTATTGCTGCCGAGACTGTTTCGGGGTCTAGGTTGCACTGCGCGCGCACCTGGAAAGTGACTCCGGTTTTTGCGGTATGTGTACAGCCGATTCCAGAAAAACGGTCTGACCTGGTGCGCCGTCAGGGTTTCGAACCCCGGACCCGCTGATTAAGAGTCAGCTGCTCTACCAACTGAGCTAACGGCGCGTTCGTCTGCTTGGCGAAACGACATTAACAGGACTTACGCCCGAGTGCGAAATCCTGGCCGCAAACTTGCGGTAGGTCTCGGTAACTCGTAGGGCCCGAATGGCTTTAGACTACTGCCCAGTTTGCAACATGAGTTGGCCGCGACGTGGCGGAAGGGATGTGGCAAGGCAGAGGTGGGGAGGGGCGATGTGGGGGGTGCTCCCATGATCCGTGCGAATTGGCGTCGGGTTTGGTGGATCGCGTTGATGATGTCGATTGTTGTGGTGATCACTGATTCCTGCGGCCGGAGCAACCAAGCCGCGCCGGTCAAGGTGATTCTCGACAAAGGCACACCCTATGCCGACTTGTTGGTGCCGAAGTTGACCGCCTCGGTGACCGACGGCGCCGTCGGTGTTGTGGTGGATACGCCGGTGACGGTCACCGCAGAGAACGGTGTTTTGGCGGCGGTAACTATGGTCAACGAAGACGGCAAACCGGTGAGCGGCCAGCTCAGCCCCGACGCGGTGCGCTGGTCGACCTCCGAGCAACTCGGTTTTAACAAACGCTATACGCTCACCGCTAAAGCGCTGGGTCTCGGCGGTGTGGCTGCCCGCCAGATGACCTTTCGCACCAATTCGCCGGCACATCTGACGATGCCGTATGTGGTACCGCTCGACGGCGAGGTTGTTGGTGTCGGCGAGCCAGTAGCGATTCGATTCGATGAAAACATTGCCAACCGTGCTGCTGCGGAAAACGCCATCGTCATTCAGACTGAACCACCGGTAGACGGCGCTTTTTACTGGCTTAATAACCGTGAAGTGCGTTGGCGGCCAGAGCATTTCTGGAAACCAGGTACAGATGTTCAGGTGGGGGTCAACACCTATGGTGTTGACCTGGGCGACGGCACATTTGGTCAGGACAGTGTGGCTGTGCATTTCACCGTCGGCGACGAGGTGATCGCGACCGCTGATGACACCACCAAAATGCTCACGGTCCGGGTCAATGGTGAAGTGGTCAAGACCATGCCGACCTCCATGGGCAAGGACAGCACCCCCACCGCCAACGGCATCTATGTGGTGGGTGAGCGCTACAAGCACATCATCATGGACTCGTCGACCTATGGAGTTCCGGTGAACTCGCCCAACGGTTATCGCACGGATGTGGACTGGGCTACGCAGCTTTCCTACAGTGGCGTTTTCGTGCACTCCGCGCCGTGGTCGGTGGGTGCTCAGGGGCACACGAACACCAGCCACGGTTGTCTGAACGTGAGCTCCAGCAACGCCGAGTGGTTTTACTACCACATCAAGCGTGGCGACGTGGTGGAAGTCGTCAATACGATCGGGCCAACACTGTCCGGGACAGAGGGGCTCGGCGATTGGAACATGCCGTGGGATCAGTGGCGCGCAGGCAATGCTAACGGAGCAACGCAGTAGCCCACCCTTGCTGAGGCTCGCCGCCGGTACGTGGTCGGGTTAAGCCGGGGCTATACCGTGGCAACGCACAATATCTCGTCGAGACTGGCCGTGGGCAGCCCTGCGGTGGCCGTGAACCCGCCAGCTTGATCCAGTCGGGTGGTGTCGAACATGGCGGGACCGTTGGCTACGGCGTCGCTCAGAACATAACGGCCGGCATGGGGAGCCCGGCGTACCGTGTCTTCGGCCGCGTAGGCGCCGGTCAGGGTATCCGCGTCGGTGAAGTTGATTCCCACCTGGAATACGTGCGGTTCGGCTTGTAAGACCGCGATGAGGCGGCCAATGAAGCTTTCGGCAGCGAAAAACCGCCAGCCTTGGCCTAGATGCAGCCAATACTGCGCATGGATCTGAGCGCGAAGGTGTACAAGCTGAGTGACTCGGTTGCGGTCCGAGCTGGGGTCGGCGAATTCGATGAATGCGTAGCGTTCTTGCAGTGCTGCGCGATCCTGGGCGGATAGGCCGTCGTCGAGCAGGAGGAATCGCTCGACGCGTGACACATCGGTGCAGCAATTCAGAAATGAGTTCACGGTGTGCTCAGTGCTGGCGCGATCTGGACCGGCAACCAAGCTGACGACTACTTTTGCCGCGTCCGGAGCCGTATGCGGACGGGTCAGCAGGGATTGCACCACAGCGTCTGGATATGACAATGCCGTATTGATCATGGTCCGGGCGCAAATAATACGGTTGTTGACCATCCTCCGCAGGTCTTCATCGGGGATGTCGGGGTTGGTCAGCAAGCTCCGCCACAGCGCGAATGCTTCGGCATGTTTGCCGATCCAGGACGCGCACACCGCTTGCTCGTCAAGCGCGCGCCAGGCGTAGACCTCCGCGCGGACCAAGAGCACGTCTGCTTGTGGATAGGGAGTTTCGGCAGCTTGCCGGGCAAACAGATAGCCGAGCCGGTAGCGCGCACTAGTGCGGTAGCGGTGAGCGATGGCGTATAGCGGTTCACTCCGGGTTGGTCGAAACTCCCAAGCTTTGAGGAAGGCATCGAGAACTTCCGGCCATGGCGCACCAAGCCGCGACATCGACTCTGCAACTTGGTACAACGCTATGTAGGCTTCCTCAGCCCAGCCGCCCAGCTCGACTCGCCGGGCATACCAGGTGCGGGCGTTGGCGAAGTCGCCCAGGTCAAAATAACTCTGTGCCAAGTAGAACACTGACCGGGTGTCTTCGGGATTGCGTTCCACTTCGGCTAACAACAAATCGCGGTCACGGGCAAACCGTTGCGGGTCCAGGCTACGAGCGCCGAGGCTACGCGCTCCGATGTGATACTCACCCGCCAGCCGGGCGCTGACGCAGGGACCGTCACACACCGCGTATTCGTGGATCACCCCTTTGTAGTGCCAGCTTGCCCCGTTGCGGAACAATTGTGGCCGCCACAGGGTCGAGACAGCGTCTTTGTAGCGCAGAAAGTAAGCGTCTGCGCTTAACTGGCTGAAGTCTGGTGTGCCCACGACAGCGTCATCGGCGTCGATGACCCAGATGTAGTCAGCGTGTCCCTGTGCCAGGCTGAGGGCCTCGGTGCGGTTATGGCCAAAGTTTTGCCACGGCCGCTCGTAGAGTTCACCGCGGATGCCTAGTTGGGCCATGTGGTTGGTGATCAGGTCCTGGGTGCCGTCGTCGGAGCCGGTGTCCACGATCACCCAGGTGCTGATATAGGGCGCCACCGCATCAAGTAGTTCCCGAATAATGTGTGCTTCGTTGCGCACAATCATGTTGAGGCAGATGGCCGGAGTTTGTGGCGTTGGCTCAGACACGGGCAGAGCGTACCCGGCGATCGTGCGATGTGGCACGGTATCCGGTTGGTTGGTCAGTGTGCGGCGATACAGAGCACTTCGTCGAGACTGGCGGTTTTCAGCCCGGCGGCGTTAGCCCGGTGGGTGAGTTCGGTCAGGGGAGCTGCGTTGGTGCCGTCGATGCCGCCGGCTTGCTTGAGTCGTGTCGTGCAAAACATGGCTGGACCGCTGGCCGCAGCAGCAGTGACGAGGTACCGGCCGGCATCGGGTGTGCGACGTATCTCGTGCTCAGCGGCGACAGTTCCGGTCAGGTTCATCGCGTCGTTGACATTGATGCCTACCTGGAACACCGTTGGCTCGGCCTGCAGGACGGCCATGAGGCGGCCGATGAAGTTCTCGGGCGCAAAGAACCGCCAGCCTTGGCCGAGATGTAGCCAGAACCGCCCTTCAAGCTGAGTGTGAAGGTAAGCCAGGAGCGCACCGGGCTCCCGGGTAGGGCTGGGTTCGGTGAACTCGAGGAAACCATAGCGCTGCTGGAGCAGCGCGCGGTCCTGGGCCGACAAGCCGGCATCGACGGCCAGGAATCGCCCGGCCTGTGACGCATCAGTGCAGCAGTGCAGAAACGAGTTCAACGTCAGTTCGGTGGTGTGTAGATCTGGCCCCGCGATCAGGCTAACGACCACCTCGGCCCCACGCGGACCGCGCTGTCGATGAACTCGGCTATATGCAACAAGCCGTTGCACTAGCGTGACATCCGGGTAGGTGGAGGTTGCCTCGATCATCGCCGGCACTGACACGTCTCGGTTTAGCGCTATCCGTTGCCGATCCTTGTCGGCGAGGTCCGGCCGAGCCAGCAGGTTTCGGCATAGCGTGAAGGCTTCTTCATGCTTGCCGATTCGGGCCGCATAAATTGCCTGTTCATCGGTTGCCCGCCAGGTGTAGGTGGATGCGCTGACAAACAAGGTGTCGTGCTCAGGGAACGGGATTTCGGCGGCAAGCTTGGCAAACAGATAACCGAGCTGGTTGTAGCGGCCATCGCGGTATAGGTACGCCAGATGAAGCAGTGGCTCGGCTCGGGTAGGTCGGAACGCCCAGGCTCTGAGGAAGGCGTCTTGAACGTTCGGCAAGGGATCACCGAGTTTGGACATCGCCACGGCGATCCGGGTCATCGAGAAGTACACCTCTTCGTCCCAGCCGCCCATGTCGACTCTGCGGGCATACCAGGTGCGGGCATTGGCGAAGTCACCCAAATCGAAATAGCTCTGTGCCAGATAGAACACTGAGCGGGCATTGTCGGGCTGGCGCTCGACTTCGGCCAGCAACAAGTCCCGGTCCCGGGCAAACTGTTGTCCAGCCAAGTTGCGTGCTCCGAGGCGACGGGCTTCGATGTGGTAATCGCCTTCTAGGCGTGTGCCGGTGTAGGGGACGTCGCACATCAGCACCTCATGGGCGGCGCCTTCGTAGCGCACCGGCAACCCGTTACGAAACAACTGGGCACGCCAGATGATTGTTTCGGATTCTAAAATGCAGCGCATCGAGTAGATGTCCGCACTGAGCCCGGTGAAATTGGGTGTTCCCACAATCACATCGTCAGCGTCCATCATCCAGATGTAGTGGCCGTAGTGCTGCGCGAGGGTTAAGGCCTCGGTCCGGTTGTGGCCAAAGTTTTGCCATGGCCGCTCATACAGATCACCGCGAATGCCTAGTTGGGCCATGTGGTTGATGATCAGGTCCTGAGTGCCGTCATCGGAGCCGGTGTCCACGATCACCCAGGAGCTGATGTAGGGCGCCACCGAGTTGAGTACTTCCCGGATGATGTGTGCTTCGTTGCGCACAATCATGTTCAGGCAGATTGCCGGTCGCTCGGTCACGGGGCTGGGCATGGGCACATCGTAGCCAGCGTGTTCGGTGGCGTAACGCCCTTAGGGTGAGTGACGGGACTCGAACCCGCGACATCCAGGACCACAACCTGGTGCTCTACCAACTGAACTACACTCACCATCAGCGCCGACCGCTCCCACATCGCTGCGGGATAACAGGCGGCGACGTTGATACTAGCGGTTCGGGTGCTCCAGGGTTGAATCGATTTCGGTTTGGGCCTCTGCCGCACCCGTGAGATCTGCGACCACCGCGGCGATCTCGCTGGTAGCAGGCCCGGGCAGGGGCACAAACGCGGTGCGCCGATAGAACTGTAGTTCGCGGATGGATTCCTGGATGTCCGCGAGCGCGCGGTGGGTGAGCCCCTTGGCGGGCTGGCCGTAGTAGATGCGTGGGTACCACCGCCGGCACAGCTCCTTGATAGAGCTGACATCGATCATTCGATAGTGCAGAAAAGAATCCAGGGTTGGCATGTCACGGGCTATAAAGGTGCGGTCGGTGGCAATCGAGTTGCCGGCCAGGTGCGCTGTTTTCGGCTGGGTGATGTATTGGCCGATGTAGTCCAGCACTAATGTCTCCGCAGTCGCTAGGTCGACGGTGGACCGCTTCACTTCGTCGATCAGACCTGATCGGGTGTGCATCTGGGTGACTACATCAACCATTGCGGACAAAGCGGCATCGTCGGTATGAATAACCACGTCGACCCCGTCGCCAAGAACGTTGAGATCGCTGTCAGTTACCAGGGCCGCGATCTCAATTAATCGATCTGTGCCCAGGTCGAGTCCGGTCATTTCGCAGTCGATCCATACCATTGCGTCTTGCACAACGCTCACAGTAAGCCACTGTGGGATCGCTGCGGACAGCCCGCCGGGGCTAGCCCAGTTTTTTGTAAAAGCTCCCCACAATAGGAGCGACGATGGCGCGCGGCGAGTACTGACTCGCCACCGACATGGCTTTCGACGTGACGCCGGGAACCACCCGCATTTTGTTGCGGTCCAATGCGTTTAAGGAAACCCGGGCAGTATGTTCGGTGGAGATCCACAGGAATTCGGGTACCAGCCTTTCGACCAGTGAGGCATCCGCTGGATCGGGGAGCTGGGTGCGTACTGGGCCGGGCGCCAATAACGTGATGTGTACACCAGAGCCACGCACTTCACCACGCAGTGATTCGCTGAAGGTGTTCGCGAAAGCCTTGGTGGCCGCATAGGTCGCGTTGTAGGGAATCGGCGAGTTGCCGGCCGCCGAACCAGAAATCAGGATGCCACCGGCTTGGCGTTGGAGCATTCCCGGCAGCACCGCCAAGGTGAGATCATGCACGGCCAGGACGTTGAGCTGAACTTGGGCTTTTTCGGCTGCCGGGTCCAGCGCGGCGACCGGGCCAAAAGTCGCGGTGCCGGCGTTAGCGCACAGGATCGAAATGGGCCGGGATGCCAGTTCATCGGCGAGTTTCGCGCGATCTTCGGGATCAGCGAGATCGGCCGGACGTACCTCGACGGTGACTGCGTACTTCGCGGTGAGATCAGTGGCCAGTTCGGTCAGTAAATCCTCGCGCCGGGCGGTAACGATCAGGTGGTGGCCGCGGGCGGCCAGCTCCGTGGCTAGTGCTTTACCGATGTTCTGTGAGGCTCCGGTGACAACGGCGCGCGCGTCGGGGCTGGGCGCTGGTATCGGCATGCGCTCATCGTAAACATGGTGCCGATCCCGCTCGCGGCGCAGCCAGGCACGACGGTCGGCGCCGCAGTTACATAGAGTGCCGACATGATCGACTCCGGATCCGACGGCCGCAGATCTGTGCGATCCCGGATAGTCGCGTGGGCCCTATGGGACTGTGGTGTGACCGGGATGAATGCGATTGTGGCGACTTTCGTGTTCTCCGTGTATCTCACCGGAACTGTGGGTAAGGGCTTGTCGGGTGAGACGTCGGCGGCGAGTTGGTTGGGGCGTGCGTTGGCTGCTTCCGGGGTGGCGATCGCGGTGCTGGCGCCGGTCATCGGGGTCTGGGTCGAAGCGCCGCACCGTCGCCAGATCGTGCTGACGGTTCTCACCGGGAGCGCGGTGGTGTCGACCAGCGCAATGAGTGCGATTCGCGCTGACCCCGCCTATCTGTGGGCGGGCCTGGCGCTGTTGGCGGTAACGGCGGCGTGCGGTGATTTGGCTAGCGTCCCGTACAACGCGATGTTGCGGCAGCTCTCGACCCCGCAAACATCGGGTCGGATCTCTGGTTTCGGCTGGGCAGCTGGCTATGTCGGCAGTGTCGTGTTGCTGCTGGTGATTTACACGGGTTTCATCGCAGAGGTTGGGGCCACACCGGGTTCGCCAACCGGCGAGGTACGCGGCTGGTTGCACGTGCCGACTCACGACGGACTCAACATCCGGGCTGCGATGCTGATGGCCGCCGCATGGTTTGCGATGTTTGGTTTGCCGCTGCTGGTGGTTGCGCCCAGGCTGTCGGGCGCTGGGCAGGAGAGTCCTGCGAGACTGGGCGCCTTGGGCGGCTACCGCAAGTTGTGGACGGAGATCAGCACCGAATGGCGCCGCGACCGCAACATGGTCTATTTCCTGGTAGCGAGCGCAATTTTCCGTGACGGGCTGGCTGGGGTGTTCGCTTTCGGGGCGGTACTCGGCGTTAATGTGTACGGGATCTCCCAGGCTGATGTCTTGATCTTCGGGGTGGCCGCCAGTGTGGTGGCGGCCTTAGGGGCAGCGCTGGGTGGGTTGCTCGATGATCGGATTGGCTCCAAGCCGCTTATCCTCGGGTCATTGACCGCGCTGATTGTGGTGTTGCTGGTTTTGCTGATGTTGTCTGGCGCGGGGGTGTTCTGGGTTTGTGGGTTGCTGTTGTGCTTGTTCATCGGCCCGGCGCAGTCCTCGGCGCGCGCCATGCTGCTGCGCATGGTTCGGCAGGGTAAAGAAGGAGTGGCCTTCGGCCTTTACACCATGACGGGCCGCGCGGTGTCGTTCGTGGCGCCGGCACTGTTTTCGATCTGCGTCGACGTCTTTCACGCCACTCGCGCGGGTATTGCCGGTCTCTGCGTGGTGTTGGTTGCTGGCTTGCTCGCGATGCTGGTAGTACACCCACCGCAGCGCAGCAGCATAGAATCCTCAAGCTACGTGGTCGAGCCTTCGGGCTAACTGGTTGCGTCACACATTGTTAAGCCGGCACCGGTGCGTTGGCGGACTTGAACCCCCGCCACGGTGACTGAGCAGGTGACGTCGTGGCCAATGTTGATGATGGTGACGATGGCTCGGTGATTGGCTGACGGCTGCAGACTGACCTGCTTGGTCCACGGCAGCAGCACATTGAACTCGGTCTCCATGACATTGCCGGTATCCCGGTAGGTAATGCTGATTGCGCGACCATCCCCACTGACGGTGTAGACCACGGCCTGCATGGCGGTCTCGCTGCTGGTTTGGGTGGGGGTATCGGAGTCAGTCGGTGGTGGCGTCGTGGAGGTGGTAGCTGGCGGGTAGACCGGCGGCCGGGTAGCCGACTTAGGCGTGGTCATAACGGGCAGCGGTGATACTGCCGTCGGCTGCTTGACTACGCCGTTGGCGATGACCAATGCGATCACCATGCCCACGACCAGTAACACCGCCGCAACCGCGACGAACCACAACCATCGCGGTGACTGTGGGCCCTGCGGTGCGGGGAACTCCGGCTCCGACGTAGGGGCCGGGCCATTCCCGGGCGGTGGTGGTGGCGGTGTTCCGGGTGGCCAATACTGCGGCAACTGCTGCGTGGAATTCCATTCCATCGGGGCTGAGGGTGAGGGTGGCGGTGGTGGGTAGAAACCGTACGTGGACGGATACGGCGGTTGGTCGGCATAGGCAGGATCCACGGGGGGATACGCGTGCCCCCATGTATCGGGCCGACGTGGATAGTTCATGCCCACCTCATAGTTGCAGGGTACCTGGGGCTGCGTGGTGACGTTGACGTGTCCCGTGGTGTGTGCAATGCAGCTTCACATGTCGCGATTCATTCGTGTGTCGGAGGATTATTGGCGACGGTGAGCGCGGTGCGAGTCATCGCCCGCATCACGGCGCGAGTGCGGGCCTCGCGGGCTGGCGTGCTGGGTGAAGCCTCGATGGATTTCATGCTGTGCGGTGTCGAATTAAGCAGGCCGAATACGGCGTGCGCGATCAGCCGGGCATCGGCTTCAGCGAGTTGGGGATTGAGCTTGTGCAGGACGCCCACCCAGATTTCCACGTATTCCCTTTGCGCTCTACGCACTTGGCGTTGCGCTGGGGCGGGCAGGTAAGCAAGGTCGCGGTCTTGGATGCGGATGAGATTGGGTTGGTCTACGGCAAAGTTGAGATGAAACTCGATGAGGCCCTCGAGTGCTGCGGCCGTATCGGTGCTGCGGGTCGTCACGTCACGGGCGCCGGCAAGCAGCTGGGTGCTAATCCCCACCAGTAACTCCACGAGCAGTGATTCTTTGCTGGGGAAATGCCGGTAGATAGCTGGCCCGCTGACCCCGGCAGCTGCACCAATATCATCCAGCCGCACCGCCAGGAAACCGCGTTCGGCAAAAAGCCGCTCGGCGGCGGAGAGCAGTTGGGAACGCCGGTCAGACTTTAATTGGCTTCGGCGGTTGGCGGCTTCAGTGTGATGCTGTTGGCTAGCGTTCTGGCCATCTGGAACAGCCGCTGACATGACGGCCTCCATTGAAAATCCCGGGCAACTTGTCCTGGACACTGCGCTGAATCCTCATTAACGTAGCACGAGTTATTTGCCATTAACTTGTTTGTGCACTGGTGAGAATGCCAATGAAGTCTCGATGATCAGCCGAATCGGGAGGGGTTGTGGCGACCGTCGCGGCCGCACAGCGAAATCTGGATTCATATGCCCGTGGTGAGGGCCGGCCCGCGTTGCTGGAAACCACCATCGGAGCCAATCTCGCTGCTGCGGTAGCTGACTACGCGCGTCGGGATGCGCTCATCGATATTCCGGCCGGGCGACGGTGGAACTACGGGGAGCTGTTTGCCGACGTTCAGAAACTGGCCACGGGGCTGGTGCGGGCCGGAATCGGTCCGGGGGATCGAGTCGGAATCTGGGCCCCCAACCGCTGGGAATGGGTTCTTGTCCAATATGCGACGGCAGCGATTGGCGCCATCTTGGTGAACATCAATCCCGCCTATCGGGCTGCCGAATTAAATTATATGCTCCAGCAGTCCGGGGTTGCGCTGGTCATTTCGGCGCCCTACTTCAAAACCTCCGACTACGCCATGATGCTGGATGAAGTAGCCCCCCGGTGTCCCGATTTGCGTGAAGTCGTGTTCTTAGCCAGCGAACGCTGGGATGCGCTGACCAGTGCCCGTGCCGATCTGCCTACCTTGGCAAAGATCGCTGCGACGTTGACCGCCGGTGATCCCATCAATATCCAATACACCTCGGGCACAACAGGATTCCCCAAAGGTGTGACGTTGAGTCATCGGAACATCATGAACAATGGCTACCTGGTGGGCGAGCTACTTGACTACACCGAGCGGGACCGCATCTGCATCCCAGTGCCTTTTTATCACTGCTTTGGCATGGTGATGGGCAATCTGGCGGCTACCAGTCACGGGGCGTGCATGGTGATCCCGGCGCCGGCATTTGACCCCGCCGCGACCTTGCGGGCAGTGCAGGCCGAGCGCTGCACCAGTCTTTATGGGGTGCCGACGATGTTCATCGCCGAGCTTAGTTTGCCGGAGTTTGCCGACTATGAATTAGGCAGCCTGCGGACGGGGATTATGGCCGGTTCGCCATGCCCGGTCGAGGTGTTGCGCAAAGTCATCCGGGTGCCGGAAGGCGCGACCTACGTGCCGGCCGCGCAGCCGTCTGGATCG
>JAIENC010000180.1 GCA_019751635.1 Mycobacteriaceae bacterium | reverse complement strand
CATTTCCGCTCGGATATTGCCTTACGTGCGGCGAACGGCGAGATCAGTATCTGATCATCGATCATGGCTGACCCCGCGGGGCAGTAGAGCTATTGCTGCCACGATAGCGGCTAGCGGTATCACCGACATCACCAGGCTAAGAGTGTGGATCGTATACAGCATGCACTGCTCTGCGCCCTGAACGACTTGGTGGACCAGTTCTGGATCGAGCGCTTGCCCGTCGTGGGCAATCGCTTCGCTACCGCCGTGTGCGACGGAAAAAGCTTCGCGGCCTTGTTGGGCAGTGATGTGCATATCCGCGAGCCGGCGATTGCGGTCCTGGATAAACAGCCAGCTCCCTACTGTCGCGAATAGCGCAGGACCTAAAGACGCTCCGGCTCCGCAGAATGCGGATCTGATCGCCGATACTGCGCCGCTGAGTTCAGGGGGTGCAGTGGCCATGGTGATGGTGGAGTGGGGTGTTTGGACAATCGCACCGCCAACTGAGGTCAAAGTGACCGCGAGAAAAAGCACCCGCATTGAGCTGTGTTCGTCGAGCAGCGTGATAGTGAGCAACCCAGCCAGCAGCACGCATAAGCCGGCGATAAGGACGGCCCGGTCCCCGAAGCGAATAGCGGCCCGGCCTGACGCGGTGGCGGCTAGTGCTTGCAGTGCCACGGCGGGGATCAGCAGCAAGCCGAGGATTTCTGGTGATTTGCCGCGGACGGTAACGAGGTAGAACGCGAATAAAATAGTGGACCCGCTTGTCACGATAGTCCAGCTAATTCCAGCGATCATTGCGGCGTTGAAAGGCTTGGCACGGAATACGCGCAAATCCAGTGCCGGGTCGCTGGTATGCAGTTCGTGGTAAATGAACCCCCCGGCTGCGATGAGTCCTACCGCAATAGGTGTTACGGTGCGCAAAGTTAAGCCGTTTTGGAGCTGCGAGATTCCATACACCACCCCCAGTAGCGCTATAGCGACTAGAGCCACCCCGGTGATGTCGAGTCGTCGGGCGGCGCGGGGCGTCTCGGGTACATGCCGGACAAGTATCACTAATCCAACAACGGAGATGATTGGTGCGATGAGAAGACAAGCCCGCCAACCGATTTGCTGAGATAGCCAGGCTCCGAGTGCAGGCAACGGTGTGATAAGCGCTAAACCGGTGCCCAGGAACAAGGCGATCGCGTTTTGCGACGCTCCGGCGGGAAAAGGTCGTTGACGATAGCCAGGGCTAATCCGAGGAAAGCAAACGCTGCGCCGCTGCCGGCGCGAGCCACCATCAACACCGCGCCGGTGGGCGCCGCGGCGGCCAGCACACCGAAGAAGATGCTGCCCAGCAGTCCGTAGGCGAACATGCGTTTTTTGCCATAAAGGTCCCCGAGCGCGCCCGCGCCGAGCACAGTTGCCGCCCCTGTGAGGTTGGCCAGGCTGGCGACGAAACTCCCAGTGCTGCGGGACAAATCCAGGCCGCCGCGGACGGCGGCAATATTGGTAGCCAGGATGGTGGGATCAGCGGCGGAGACGGCGAAGCCTAGGCCCGCTACCAAGATCGTCATAGTGGCTGCCAGCCCGGATACCTGCGGGGTAGCTGTCATCGGTGTTGATGCGATATCTGCTGATTTCACCGGGCAGTCGACTTTCTCGGTAAGAGAATGAGCGCCGCGACGATGGCGAGGATGGGGACCGCCGCCATAATCAACGACACGGTGTGGATCGCATAGAGCATGCACTGCTCGGCGCCTTGGACCACCTGACGGGCGAATTCTGGGTCGAGTACTTGCTGACTGCTGTCTGGTGCCGGAGTGCCGCCGTGCGCAATACGGAATGCCTCCCGGGCCTCTCCGAGGGTCACGTTCATCTCGTCTAGTCGGCGGTTGCGTTCTTGGACGAAAGCCCAGGTGCCGATGGCGGGGAACAAAGCGGGGCCCAGTGAATATCCCGCTTCACTGAGTGCGGCTTTGACCGCGGAGACCGCGCCGCCGAGTTCGGTTGGCGCGCTGGACATCATGATCGTCGACTGGGGTGTGCCGATGATCGCGCCGCCAATCGCGATGGAGGTGAGCGCCGCGAGAAGCACCCGGGGCATGGAGTGCTCGTCAAGCAAACTTGAGATGAGTAGCCCGACGCAGAGCATGAACAGACCGCTGACCAGAACTATGCGGTCGCCAAAGCGGTTTGAGGCGCGCTCTGCCCAGGTGGCGGCTAGTGCCTGCAGCCCCATTGCGGGGATGAGCAGCAGACTGAGCAGCTCCGGTGAGTGACCGCGCACAGTAACGAGATAGAACGCGAACAAAACGATGGATCCGCCAGAGACGAAGCTTGAGGTGACCCCCGCGATGACAGCGACGTTGAATCGCTTGGAACTAAAGATGCGTAAATCAAGAACCGGTTCCGGGGTACGTAGCTCGTGGAACACGAAACCCGCACCGGCTCCCAGCCCAACCACGATAGGGCCGATCGAACTGGCGGTGAATCCGTTCTGGAGGTGCGAGATTCCATACACCACGCCGAGTAAGGCGGCCGCGATGAGCAGTACGCCTACCCGATCCAGCCTGCGGTGGGCTCGGGCGGTCTCCGGTACGTATCGGATGGTGGCCACCAAACTGATTGCGGCGACGGTGGGTGCGACGAGGAAGCTGTACCGCCAGCCGACGTGCTCTGCCAGCCAGGTGCCGACTGCGGGCAGCGGTGCGGTGATGACGAAACACGCCGCGAGGAACAGGGCGATTGCCCGGTTGCGGCGCTCCGGGGGGAAAGTTTCGTTGACGATGGCTAGCGACAATCCGACCAGGAAGGCATACGCCACTCCGCTTCCGGCGCGGGCTGTCATTAAGACTGCGCCGTGGGGCGCCGCGGCGGCCATCAGGGCGAAGGTGATCGCGCTCAGCAGGCCGTACACGTACATGCGTTTTTTGCCGTAGAGATCACCGAGGGTGCCTGCGCAGAGCACGGTGGCAGCTCCGGTGAGGGTGGCTAGGCTGGCGACGAAGCTGCCCGTATCGCGGGACATGTTCAGTCCGGCGCGTACCGCGGCGATGTTGGTGCACAAAATGGTCGGGCCCGCCCCAGCTACCGAACTACCCAGGCCCATGGCCAGGATCGTCATCACGGCCCCCGCCCCAGACACATAAGGGGTCGCTGTGGATTCTGGGGCGGTGTGTGGTGACCTCATCGGGTTGCCGACTTTCTGGACATCAGGGCCGGGGTCGCCATGATGGCGAAAACAGCTACCACCGCTGCCATCAAATCGCTCGCCCTGACCACAGGTACGTCGAGAATGCAGGTACGCCAGCTGATCTGCGGTGCCAGCCGGAAGTTAACTGCGGGCAGTGCTGCGGTGATGGCAAAACTGGCAGTGAGTAATAGCGCGATTGCGCGTTTACGGCGTTCGAAGGAAAAGACATCGCTCACGATAGCCAACGACAGCCCGATCGGGAGGGCAAACGCTGCACCTATCGCCGACCAGGCGGTCATCACAACTAAGCTGCTGGGCTCCGCGCTGGCCAGGATCGTGGGATCTGCTGCGAATACCGCGTAGCCCAGGCCCGCTACAAGAACTGCCATAGTGGCGGCTATTCCGGACATGTCTGGTGCGGTGGCCGCAGGTTTTACGTCGATGCCCGGCAAATTCACGGGCTCATCCTAGATGCGGGATTGCGGTGGCGGACCGTAATTCACGGGCTGAGTTGCTGCGTGGTTGATGGTTTACCCGGTAGTAAAACGAGTGCTGTGATGATGGCGAGGACGGGAACGACCGCCATGATGAAGGCCACGGTGTGGATCGCCGAAAGCATGTATTGCTCAGCGGCGGCGACTACTTCGCGGGCAAGCTGTGGGTTGATTGCTTGCGCGGCATGGGCAGCCACCGCGTTGCCGCCATGGTTGACGCGGAAAGCCTGGCGAGCTTGTTCGAGGGTGATGCCCATGTCGGCGAGTTTGCGATCGCGGTCGCGAACGTAAAACCACGTGCCGACTGTGGCGAACAGGGCCGGTCCCAGGGAGTATCCGGCCTGGCCGAGCGAGGCTTTGACCGCGGACACCGCGCCGCTGAGCTCAGCGGGTGCACTAGCCATCATGATGGTGGCTTGGGGAGTTTGGACGATCGCACTGCCTATGAAGTTCAGGAAAACAGCGATGAAAAGCACGAATAGCGGTGTGTTTTCGTGCAGCAGTGTTAAGACCAGAAGTCCGGCGAGCAGCACGAGTAAGCCGGCGATCAGGACGGTGCGTTCCCCAAACCGGATTGCGGCCCGCCCTGACCCGGTTGCGGCCAGCGCTTGTAGCGCCATCACCGGCAGCAGCAGTAAACCGAGGACTTCGGGTGCTTCGCCGCGAATGATGACCAGGTAAAAAGCAAAAACAATGGTGGATCCGCCGGTCAGAAAATCCCATGTGACCCCGGCGATCACCGCGGTGTTGAATGACCTGGAACCAAAGATGCGTAGGTCCAATGCTGGCTGCGGGGTGCGAAGCTCGAAAAATAAAAAACCGATACCCGCGAGCAGCCCGACCAAGATGGGGATGAGGCTGAGAGCGGTAAATCCGTTTTGGAGCTGCGAGACGCCGTAGACCACCCCCAGCAGGGCGATCGCGACCAGGATCAGACCAGCAAGATCGAGTTTTCGTTGGGAGCGGGGGGGTTCGGGTACGTATTTCACCGTGACGAGCACACTGAGCGTGGCAATAGCCGGCGCGATCAGAAAGCAGTTCCGCCACCCGATTTGTCCCGCTAGCCAGCTGCCAAGTGCGGGCATAGGGGCGGTAATCGCGAAACCGGCCGCAAAGAACAAGGCGATAGCGGTTTTACGGTGTTCAGGTGCAAAGACGCTATTAACGATGGCCAACGAGAGTCCGAAAAGGAAGGCAAACGCGATTCCGCTCCCAGCCCGCGCCACCATCAAGACCACACTGTTGGGCGCCGCTGCGGCTAACAGGCCAAAAGCGATAGTGCCGAGCAACCCGTACACGTACATGCGTTTCTTGCCGTAGAGATCGCCGAGAGCACCCGCACCCAGAACCGAAGCGGCCAATGTGATGGTTGCCAGACCGGTGACGAAACTTGCTCCGCTGATTGATAAACCCATGCTTGCCCGCACCGCGGCCAGGTTTGTCGACAAAATTGTGGGGTCGGCTGTCGCTGCCGCATCGCCTAAGCCGGCGGCCAGAATCGTCATGGTGGCCGTCGTTGCGGATAGTCGTGGGGTGGCAGCCACAGATTTCGGATCGCCGTCCCGGAAAGTCACGGGCCGAGCCTACGGCTGTTTTACCCACGCCGGACGTGAACGAGTTACGTCGTCAACAACGGTGCGATCCACGCCAACTCCGCGGGCAGTTGTGCGCTCCAGAATGATCCGTTATGTCCGCCCGGGGAAAAACCACCTGCCGGCGGGTTAGGGAGCTGGGCCACAAACTGCCGTGTCGCGGCGTAGAAGGGGTCGCTATCGCCGCAATCCACCCGGATAGGGATGGACGCCAATGCAGGTAGCCCAAACACTGAGTTTGTTGCCCAATCGTCGGCGCTGTCGAAAGCCCCCGGCGCAGCGGCGCCGGGGGCCAACCAGAGTGCCGGGCTAACCGCACAGATAGCGGCGGTACGGGCCGGTCCGAGCCGCCCGCCCAGCAGCAACGCGCCGTAACCGCCCATGGACCAGCCCATAAACGCCACCCGCGTGGTATCCAGGCCTTCGCTGCTCAACATAGGGATGAGTTCGTCAAGCACCATAGCGCCTGAATCTTCACCGGAAGCCCTTTTGTGCCAGTAGCTTTCGCCGCCATCGACAGCAACTACCGCGAATGCTGGCAGCCCGGCAGCGACGGCTTGGGCCAGCCCCTGCTCGACACCGCCGGCCATTACCGCGGAGGTATCGCCGCCTTTGCCGTGCAGCGCGATCACCGGCCGCAGCGCTTGGGTTTGCCCGGGTGGCCGGGCGATTGCCCAGTTAGTGGCGATCCCGCCACGTGCCGCCGAGACGAATGAGCCGGTAGTCATTGTCGGTGCCGGTACCGCTGGAGCCGCCGGGGCTGGGGCCGCGGGGGCCGGATCGCTGCTCGCTGCAACCGGCATCGCGGTCGAGGTTCTGGGTAAAAACAGCACGTCAAGCGCGTATGCCCCGAGCGCTCCACCGGCGGCGCTGGCGCCAAGGCCCAGCACTGCCCGGCGACTCAAATCTGGCATGCGGGCCATCATGCCATGGGCTTTTAACCAAAAAGGCGCCGTGGTACCACGTTGGCTGGCAGCATGGCTAGGCGTGACAGCCGCCGTTACTCCCAAAGGGGAACGCCGACGCTATGCGTTGCTGGGTGCTGCCGCTGAATTGCTTTGCGAGGGTGGATTCGAGGCGGTGCGGCACCGTGCGGTGGCTCGCCGGGCAGGTCTGCCGTTGGCGTCGACGACCTACTATTTCTCCTCGCTCGATGATCTGCTGGTCCGGGCGGTCGAGCACGTTGGGATGTTGGAGATTATGCAGCTGCGAGCCCGGGTTGCCAGTCTTTCGCGACGCCGTCGCGGGCCAGAGACCATCGCCGAGGTTCTGGTGGATTTGCTGGTCGGTGAGGCACCCCGTTCCGGGCTTAACGAGCAGCTGATCTCCCGCTACGAACGTCAAATAGCGTGCACGCGGATACCCGCGCTGCGCGATACCCTGCGGCGCGGCATGGAGCAGCGCGCCGAGGTGATTGCCGATGTTCTTGACCGGTCGGGCCGTTTAGTACGCAGGGAACTGATTGGCACACTGATCTGTGCCGTCGAGGGTGCTGTGGTGAGTTCACTCGTTGATGGTCGACGGGACCCGCGGGTAGCCGCGTTGGTCACGGTTATCGATCTCATCGACGTGTTGGCGCCAATCGAGCAGCAAGCGCTGCGAATGTGATAGCGCCGCCGAGCCGGTTGGGGGCACGGACGTAGGCTGAGGTTTTGTGAAGTTAGGCGTGAGCGTTCCCAATGTGCTGGCCACTCGATACGCCAGTCCCGAGATGGCGTCGATCTGGTCGCCGGCGGCCAAAGTGGTGGCCGAGCGACGGTTATGGTTGGCGGTACTGCGGGCCCAACTCGAGTTGGGCTTAGCGCTGCCAGAGTCGGTCATCGCCGATTACGAGCGGGTGGTGGACCAGGTCGATTTGACCTCGATAGCAGCTCGCGAACAGGCGCTACGTCACGACGTCAAAGCCCGCATCGAGGAGTTCAATGCGCTGGCTGGTCACGAACACATCCACAAAGGCATGACTAGCCGCGACTTAACCGAGAATGTTGAGCAGCTACAGATCCGCCAATCATTGGAACTCGTTTTCGCCCACGGGGTAGCGGTAGTGGCTCGGCTTGCCGAACACGCGGTGAGCTACCGGGACGTGGTGATGGCAGGCCGCAGCCACAATGTCGCGGCGCAGGCCACCACGCTGGGTAAGCGGTTCGCTTCGGCTGCCCAGGAGACGCTGATCGCCCTGCAGCGGCTGCGGGAGTTAATCGACCGCTATCCGCTACGTGGCATCAAAGGCCCGATGGGTACCGCCCAAGACATGCTTGACCTTCTTGGCGGTGACCCGGCGCGGCTAGCCGAACTGGAGCGCCGGGTCGCTGATTTTCTTGGTTTCACCACCGTTTTGACCAGCGTGGGGCAGGTATACCCGCGTTCCCTCGATCATGATGTGGTCTCCGCTTTGGTGCAGCTGGGTGCGGGGCCATCCTCGCTGGCGCACACGATCCGGCTGATGGCGGGCCATGAACTCGCGACGGAAGGCTTCGCGCCCGGACAGGTTGGATCGTCGGCGATGCCGCACAAGATGAACGCCCGCAGTTGCGAGCGGATCAATGGACTGCAGGTGGTGCTGCGCGGTTATGCGGCGATGGCCGCGGAACTGGCCGGTGCACAGTGGAACGAAGGCGATGTGTTCTGCTCGGTTGTGCGCCGGGTCGCGTTGCCGGACAGTTTTTTCGCTGTTGACGGCCAGATTGAGACTTTCTTGACCGTGCTCGATGAATTCGGCGCTTATCCGGCGGTGATTCATCGTGAGCTGGACCGCTATCTGCCGTTTCTGGCTACCACGAAGGTGTTGATGGCCGCGGTGCGTTCAGGGATGGGGCGGGAAGCCGCGCATCGGGTGATTGGCGAGCACGCCGTTGCGGCGGCCCTGGCTAGACGTGAACAGGGCGTTGAGCCTGATCTGCTGGACCGGCTGGCCGCCGATCCGCGTCTGCCGTTGGATCGGGCAGCGCTCGACAGCGCGCTGGCCGACAAGCAAGCGTTCACCGGTGCTGCTGGCGATCAGGTGACGGAGGTGGCCGCGGCGGTAAATGCCTTAGTTATCCGTTATCCGGACGCCGCCGCATACACCCCGGGGGCGATCCTATGAGACGGCCCGCGCTATCGGACTATCGCCATCTGGGCAGCGGAAAAGTCCGCGAGCTATACCGTATCGACAGCGAGCACTTGCTGTTTGTCGCGACTGATCGGATCTCGGCGTTTGATTACGTGCTGGACAGCACTATTCCCGATAAAGGCCGCATCCTGACCGCGATGAGTGTGTTCTTCTTCGATCTCATCGACGCGCCTAATCATCTAGCTGGGCCCCCTGATGACCCCCGTATCCCCGCTGACGTGCTAGGTCGGGCGCTAGTGGTGCGCGAACTGGCCATGCTGCCGGTCGAGTGCGTGGCCCGCGGCTATCTGACCGGATCCGGGCTAGCGGACTACCAACAAACCGGTGCGGTCTGCGGTATCAGCTTGCCCGCCGGGCTTGGTGAGGCCAGCAGATTCGCTACCCCGCTGTTCACTCCCGCAACGAAAGCTGAACTGGGTGAACATGATGAAAACATCTCCTTTGCTCAGGTGATGGAGTTGGTGGGCCCGGTCCAGGCCAACCAGTTGCGTGATCGGACGTTGCAGATCTACGCCCAAGCCGCCGAACACGCCCTGCGCAAAGGGATCATTGTTGCCGACACAAAGCTGGAATTCGGCCTTGACCCGCACGGCACTGTGGTGTTGGCGGATGAAATCCTTACCCCCGACTCATCGCGCTACTGGCTAGCCGATGAGTACCGGGTTGGTCATGTGCAGCACAGTTTCGATAAGCAGTTCGTTCGTAACTGGCTCACCGGGCCAGAAGCTGGTTGGCAACGTGCCGGCTCGCAGCCGCCGCCCGCGCTGCCAGAGCACATTATTGAGGCAACGCGTGATCGGTATATCGATGCCTATGAGCGAATTTCTGGGCTACGTTTCACTGACTGGATCGGCGGATGACGCCGCCGATCGCCAAACGGATACCCACCCGGCGCGAGTACCACGGTGACGTTTTTATCGACCCATACGAATGGTTGCGGGCAAAGTCCGATGCTGAGGTGATCGCTTACCTGGAAGCGGAGAATCGCTACACCGATGACATGACCGCATACCTGCAACCGTTGCGGGAGAAGATTTTTGCTGAAATCAAAGCGCGTACCAAGGAAAACGATTTGTCGGCGCCGATTCGGCGCGGCCAGTGGTGGTACTACCTGCGCACCTTCGAAGGTAAGCAGTACGGAATGCATTGCCGTTGCCCAGTAATCGATTCCGCTGACTGGATCCCGCCCACTTTGGATGAGCACACTGAAATCCCTGGTGAGCAAGTGCTTCTGGATGAAAACGTTGAGGCGTGTGGGCATGAATTTTTTGCGTTAGGTGCAGCCAGTGTCAGTCCGGACGGCAATATCTTGGCGTATTCGGTTGACGTTGTTGGCGATGAGCGATATACCTTGCGCTTCAAGGATTTACGTACCGGAGAAAATTTTTCCGACCAGATCGTCGGGATTGGTTCCGGGGCAACCTGGGCCACCGATAACAGCACTGTGTATTACGTGACGGTGGATGCTGCCTGGCGTCCGGATACTGTGTGGCGCTATCGACTTGATTCCGGCCAGCCTGCGGAGCGAGTGTATTACGAAGCTGACGAGAGATTCTGGCTTGCGGTGGGACGCAGCCGCAGTGATGCCTATCTTTTCATTGTCTCGGGGTCGGCTATTACTTCGGAGTTTCGTTACGCGGATGCGGCTGACCCTGATGCGCAGTTCACTATTGTGCTGCCCCGGCGAGAGGGCGTGGAGTATCAGCTAGAGCATGCGGTGGTAGGTGGGCAGGATCGGTTTCTCATTCTGCACAACGACGGTGCGGTGAATTTCACGCTCACTGAGGCCCCGGTCAGTGATCCGACGTCGCAACGCACGTTGATACCGCATCGCGATGACGTTCGGCTCGACGGCGTGGATGCGTTCGCTACTCATCTGGTAATTAGCTACCGACGTGCGGCGTTGCCTCGAATCATGTTGTGGCCCATTGTCGATGACGGCTATGGCGCGCTCAACGAGATCTCGTTTGACTCTGAGCTGAGCTCGGCTGGGCTGGGGGCAAATCCGACATGGGATGGCCCTAAATTGCGGATTGGCGTTGGATCGTTTGTCACTCCGGCTCGGATCTACGACATGGATCTGGTTACCGGCGAGCGGGTCTTGTTACGCGAACAGCCAGTGCTCGGCGACTATCGGCACACGGACTACGTGGAACGGCGGGATTGGGCTTGTGCCAGCGATGGCACCCAGATCCCGATCTCGATTTTCCATCGGGCTGATATCGAATTTCCCTGTCCTGCAGTGATTTACGGATATGGGGCCTATGAATCTTGCGAAGATCCACGGTTCTCCATACCGCGGTTGTCCCTGCTGGATCGTGGCATGGTTTTTGCTGTTGCGCACGTTCGGGGCGGCGGTGAGATGGGGCGACTATGGTACGAACACGGCAAGCTGCTGGAGAAGAAGAACACCTTCACCGACTTCATATCCGTGGCAAGGCATTTGGTGGACTCGGGACTGACGCGTCCGCAGCACTTGGTCGCTATGGGTGGCAGCGCGGGTGGTTTGCTGATGGGGGCGGTCGCTAACTTGGCGCCGGAACTCTTCGCCGGAATCTTGGCGCAGGTCCCGTTTGTTGACCCGCTGACCACCATCCTTGATCCGGCTCTACCGCTCACTGTCACCGAGTGGGAAGAATGGGGAAACCCGTTGAGCGACAGAGATTCCTACTTTTATGTGCAGTCATATTCGCCGTACGAAAATGTTGGTGCGAAAGCCTATCCGCAGATTTTGGCGATGACATCGCTGCATGACACCAGGGTGTACTACGTGGAGCCGGCGAAATGGGTTGCGGCGCTGCGCCACGCCAACGTTAATGGCAATCCGGTGCTCTTGAAAACTCAGCTGGCTGCCGGCCACGGTGGTGCCAGCGGTCGTTACGAGCGGTGGAAAGAGATCGCCTTCGAGTATGCGTGGTTGCTCGCTGCGGCCGATGGTGGTCGCTACGGGTTGCCGGAGGATCGACGTCCGCTGTCTGCGTGTCCTTCATCGTGATGACACGTGCGGTCAGCACGATGGTGGTATGTCTGGGAAACTGATTGTCTCGGTCTCTGGGGTCAGCGAGCGCACCTTGGCCGACGTTGATGGCTTCTGCGCACAGATGGATGCGCGGGGGGTCCCGGTATCTTTGCTCGTGGCGCCCAGGCTCAAAGGTGGCTATCGGCTTGATCGCGACCCTGCCACCGTGGAGTGGCTGATTTCTCGACGTGCTCGGGGTGCGGCGCTCATGCTGCATGGGTATGACGAAGTAGCCAGCAAAAAGCGTCGCGGTCTGTATGCGACGATTCCGGCACATGAAGCGAATTTGCGGTTGACCGCCGCCGACCGGGTGCTAGAGCACCTCGGGTTGCGTACCCGACTTTTTGCGGCACCCGTCTGGTCCGTCTCATCAGGAGTGGTGAAAACATTGCCCAGCAATGGTTTTCGATTGCTAGCTGACCTTCATGGCGTTACCGATCTGATCCGTCGCGACACGGTGCGCGCCCGAGTGCTCGGCATTGGGGAAGGGTTCTTAGCCGAGCCATGGTGGTGTCGGATGGTGGTGCGTTCTGCCGAACGCACCGCTCGCCGCAAAGGCATTGTGCGGGTAGCGGTGGCAGCGCATCACCTGCCGAATGCGGGTCCACGACGGGCGATGGTGGACGCCGTCGACCTAGCTTTGATGCACGGCTGTAGGCCGACGGTCTATAGCTGGCAGCCGGATCGGGCTGTCTTCGATGCGGCCTAGCGTTACCTCGTGCTAGAAGGTGACCGCGCACTCTTCGGGTAGCACCTGAAAGTCGGTGTCGGTCAGCTCCTTCAGCATGGTGTAAAACACGCCTCGGGCCTCCGGGACGATAAGACCTTGATGGATGGGCACGGTCCGTGCTGGTGCCACCGCCCGCAGGTAGTCGATAGCCTGGGAGATACTCATCCATGGTGCGGTGGCGGGAGCGGCGAGAACGTCGACCGGTTCGTCGGGCACGAATAACGCATCGCCTGGATGCATGAGCCGGGCCGGATGCTCTGCATCGCCCACCAGGTACGACAGGTTGTCAATCACGGGGATATCCGAGTGGATCACCGCATGTCGGCCGCCGACCGCCCGGATAGTCAGTTCTCCGATCGACAGTTCGTCACCGCCCTGGAGCGCTTGACATGGCGGGCCGAGTTGCGCTGCGGTCTGCGGGTCGGCGTAGACGACGGCATTCGGATTGGCTGCGCATAAGGCGGGCAGCCGGGTGGGGTCCACATGATCAGGATGCTGATGGGTGATCAGGATCGCGGACAGGCCGGTGATGCCTTCGAAACCGTGTGCAAAGCTTCCCGGGTCGAATAACACGGATGTGTCGGTGAAATCGGCGAGTAGACAGGAATGGCCGAAATGTGTCAGCTGCATTTTCCGATTGTGCGCTGATGAGGTGTTGTCCATGCGGGTAGGTCTGGCAGTGCTGCTCGTGGCGGGTTGGTGGGCGGTGCATCCCTGGTGGATGGCGACAGCCCGGGCGGAGCCGCAGACTTGTCCGCCCGTTTGTGACCAGATACCGCATACCGCGTGGCTTCCAGCCCGGTCGATACCCCTGGATGCGGCCTATCACTGGCCAGCCCCGAGCACCATCGCTGTGACGTTGACGGGGGAGGCACCTGGGCTGCGATTCCGTTTCGAAGAGCTGTGTGCCACGCCGGTGTTGCCCGAAGATCCGCGCAAATATGCGGTTGTCAGCCAGGCCACCGTCACTCATCCGGACGGCCAGTGGCAGCTGCACGCCCACGTGCTGCATTGGCGCGGCGAGACAGCGCGCGGTGGGCAGGTGGTCGCTGCGGTGTTCAACGCTGCGGGGATCTTGCTGCGCAGTTGCCAGCTGGGGGCGCCCACGCAGTCACCCGCGATCACCATCGACCAGCCCAACCGGCTCGCTGCGGTGCTCAGCGGTCCGGTCCTGATGCGCACCTACCTGGTTGCTCATCCGCAGAGCAGCACGATCAGCGAACTCAGCTTATGGGCGTTGTCACCCCCGCAGCTGGCCTGGTCGTCAACCTCGGCGGACCAGGTGTTGGATGCGATGACGGCGGCCTTGTGCGCCGCTTACGTAGCGTCCTGTCCGTGGTGAAAGCAGACGGCTGTTGGCCCGGTACAGTAGGCGCCACCCACAACAATTTGCGAAGGAGCGCCGGTGGCCCGGGTGGTTGTGCACGTGATGCCCAAGGCGGAGATTCTGGATCCGCAAGGACAGGCCATCGTCGGTGCGCTGGCTAGAATCGGACATCCTGGTGTTGTCGAGGTTCGGCAAGGCAAGAGGTTTGAGCTTGAAGTCGATGAGACCGTCGATGATCGCGCACTTGCCGAGATCGCGGAGTCGCTGTTGGCCAATACC
This sequence comes from Mycobacteriaceae bacterium, assembly GCA_019751635.1. Taxonomy (GTDB): domain Bacteria; phylum Actinomycetota; class Actinomycetes; order Mycobacteriales; family Mycobacteriaceae; genus Mycobacterium. Next base: position 1,942 of record JAIENC010000180.1, on the reverse strand, counting down.
GTCATTGAAGACTGGACGGTAAGCCGGGAAGCGCAGTGACGACGCGGATCGGGGTCATCACTTTTCCCGGCTCTCTCGACGACGTTGACGCTGCTCGGGCGGTGCGTTTGGTGGGTGCAGAGACGGTGCACCTCTGGCATGCTGACGCCGACCTCAAGGGTGTCGACGCGGTGATTGTGCCGGGCGGTTTTTCTTACGGCGATTATCTGCGGGCTGGGGCGATTGCCCGTTTTGCCCCGGTGATGACCGAGGTGATTGGTGCCGCTGGCCAAGGAATGCCGGTGTTGGGAATTTGCAATGGCTTCCAAATCCTCTGCGAAGCGGGTTTACTGCCTGGCGCGTTGACACGCAATAGCGGGTTGCATTTTGTCTGTCGCGACGTATGGCTGCAGGTGGTTTCGTCGGCGACGGCCTGGACGTCGCGGTTCGAATCGGATGCCGATGTGTTGGTTCCGCTCAAATCTGGGGAAGGCCGATATGTCGCCCCGCAACATGTGCTTGATCAGTTGGAAGCCGAAAATCGGATCGTCTTTCGCTACCGGGACAACCCCAACGGATCGTTACGCGATATCGCCGGTATTAGCTCGGCTAATGGGCGGGTAGTGGGATTGATGCCGCATCCCGAGCATGCCTGTGAAGCGCTGACTGGTCCATCCGATGACGGGCTGGGGTTGTTCTACTCCCTGCTCGATGCCGTTCTGGCTGCGTAAGGTCGGCGAGCGGGCCCGGCCGGATTGCCGATGACCAGCCCGGGAGTCGGTGCAGTCAACGCTATCTCCACGGCGACGATGGCGTCCTCGATTATCGCTTGATCGGACGGCAGGTTTTCCTGGCTAGCGTCTGACCTCACAGGTTGGCGCCTGGCTGTCGCGGCCGGTTGACCCGCCCTCGGGCTGAGTGGTTGAGCCCTGCCGTGAAGCGGCTTAAGGCTGTGCGGATCCTGGGACTGGTCTGCGGACAGATTTGCGGCGTGGTGGGGCTGTCGGGTCAGCGCATCCGGCGCGGGCCTGGTGAAGGTGGTAGGGCCCGATGCATCGGGTACTGCGGGGCCGCTGCTGGACGGTTGATCCGCGAGCGGGTGCACGGTTACGCCGGTCGGCACGTGTTGTGGTGGCGCGGCATTGACAACCGACACGTATTTACGTCGTGCGCTGCGGATCGCCTTGTGATTGTGCTGGCCCTGGTCAATGAGTAGGCCGATCATTACCACTACAGCAATTGCCGCCGCGCCCGCCGCATACTGTGCGGTATTGAGAATTAAAGATTCCAGAATGCAAGCGAAATCGTCATAAAAATCCGTCGCCATATACAGAGCAAACAGCACACTGACCACCAGTTAGGCGCCGAGAAACGCCAGTTTGGTATCGGCCAGTTCCCGGCGTCCCTGCCGCACTTGATCGGCCTGAGTGGCCAAGATATCGGCGATCTTAGCGTCGGCGTCGGCGATCTTCTGCACGTGAGTCTGTTGGTCGGTGTTGGCCTGGTTGTAGGCCTGCGCGCCGTTGCTTGACCACTTGGTGGCGACAGCGTCGGTGAGAATGCCGCAGATTCCAGGTGAGAATTGTGCGGCTCGGTCATGAAACACCTTGCCGTCGTCCGGCGAATCCCATCCGTTCAATGCTTCCAGGGCTTCAATCAATCCGAGCGCCACGTAGAGGTACGCCAGCGCCGCCTGCAGGGCCTTGGTGTCCTGCTCGTCGGGAATCGGGAAGTAGTGCATGGATCCGGCGACCGCGGCGAAGAATCCCAGTTCGGCGACTACGGCAATATCGGTGAATAAGCCCAATGAGGAGGCAAACATGGTGTCCCTTGGCTGGTGCAGCTAGTTCTGAGACTCTCGACGTCATGTTGAGTGTACGGGTGGATCTGTAGGTGCTAAAGATGACGGCATGGTCGCCAGCGCGCAGGGCTTGTGCACATTCATCGATGCCGCACCGTCGCC
>JAIENC010000221.1 GCA_019751635.1 Mycobacteriaceae bacterium | reverse complement strand
ATTCATTCGGCCTGGCAGGATTAGCCCGTGCTTGGGCAGCGCAATGCGGCGGCCGGCACAGCGCTCCATTGACGCTAGCCAAACATCCCGGCACCGGGTCGGGACCGCTGACCCGCTCAGGCGCACCGCCACAACGGAGTTCGTCGATCAGACCCACGATGAGTCGAGCGAAGCGTCGATCCGCATTGGGGGTACTGGCCCGGACACATGTAATTCCCAATTGCTGCGCGTGGGACTGCAATTCGCAGTCGAGATCCCACACCACCTCAATATGGTCGGCGACAAAACCGATCGGACAAACAATGACCGCACGGGGCCCCGCATGGTTGCTCGCCTTAGCCAACTCCGTGAGATGGTCACTAATATCAGGTTCCAGCCACGGCATCTGCGGTGAGCCAGACCGGGACTGCCACACCACGTCAAAGTCAGCGTATCCCGCTGCTGCACCAACCAGCCTTGCCGCATAAGCAACTTGGCGACTGTAGAGCTGCGGGCCACAGCGTTCATCGGCAACGAGCGGGATCGAGTGCGCAGTGAAAACCAACCGGGCATCAGCACGTAACTCACCCGGCAAGGTGTTAGCAGCCTCAGCAATGGCGTGCGCAAACATCTCGACAAACAACGGATGATCGAAGTAGGTACGCATTTTGACCAGTTCCGGCGCTTGGTCACCGGCCCGCTGACGAGCACGGGCAAGATCTTCAACGTATTGCGTACAGCTGGAATAGCCGCTCCAGGCAGCTGTGGTAAATACCGCTGCACGGCGAATACCGTTGTCCCGCATTGCCATAACAGTGTCTTCGACGTAGGGCTCCCAGTTGCGGTTCCCGAAGTACACCGGCAAGTCGAGGCCGTTTTCGGCGAGTTCAACGCGCAGTTCAGCGATCAGCGCGAGATTGATCCGGTTGATCGGTGATACCCCACCGAAATGCAGGTAGTGCCCAGCGACCTGATCGAGACGTTCAGCCGGTACTCCACGACCGCGGGTCACATTCTCCAGAAATGGCCGCACCTGCTCCGGTCCTTCCGGCCCACCGAAGGACAGCAGCAGGACCGCATCAATATCCATCCCGCTAAAGCAGTTGGGTGCTAGCGCCGCCGTCGGCGTAAATGACGGTCCCCGTGGTCGCCGGCAGCCAGTCGGAGATCAAGGCACAGACTGTACGCGCAACCGGAGTGGGGTCCTTCATATTCCAGCCCAACGGAGCCCGCTGATCCCAGCCTTCCTCGAGCAGCCGCATCTGATCACTGATTCCCGCGATACCAGCACCAATGATCGCACTCATTGCCAACGTCCGGATTGGTCCTGCCGCAACAAGATTCGAACGCACCCCGTGCGGGCCGGCTTCACGAGCAACGAAGCGATTCACCGATTCCAGTGCACTCTTGGCCACTGTCATCCAGTTGTAGAAGGGCATCGCTCGGGTCGGATCGAAGTCCAGACCGACGATGCCACTACCGCGGTTCATGATCGGCAGCACTGCCTTAGCCAGTGCGGCATACGAAAACGCCGAGATCTGAATACCTTTGGCGACATCGTCGAACGGGGCATCCAGAAAAGGAAACTCCCCCATACCGCTGCGCGGCATAAAGCCGATGGAATGCACCACACCGTCGAGCTTGTTTGCCTCACCGATGACATCAGTCACCCGCTCGGCCAAGGTGGCCAAGTGCTGCTCGTTTTGGACATCAAGTTCGATTAACGGCGGCTTGTCTGGCAGACGGTCGAGGATACGTTCAATCAGTCGGAGTCGATCGAAACCGGTACAGACCAGCTGAGCCCCCTGCTCCTGCGCCACCCGAGCGATGTGAAACGCAATCGACGAGTCGGTGATGATCCCGGTAACCAGAATCCGTTTGCCCTCAAGCAGTCCTGCCATGTCCGTCCTTTGTTGTGGCGAAGGTGGTGCGCACGCACGTTAGCGCCGCGATTAATGACCCATGCCGAGGCCGCCGTCGACCGGGATCACCGCACCGGAAATGTATGCGGCATCCTCGGACGCTAAAAAGCTCACGGCGCCGGCTACCTCCTCCGGTTTGCCGATGCGCCCCAGCGGAATTGCGGTCAGTGCCACTTCCTGCTGCTTGGGATCCAACGCACGGGTCATGTCGGTGTCGATGAAACCGGGCGCCACCACGTTAGCGGTGATCGACCGAGAGCCAAGTTCGCGGGTCAACGAGCGGGCCATCCCGATCAAACCCGCTTTCGATGCCGAGTAGTTTGCCTGACCCGGCAAACCGATAGACCCCGCCACCGAGCCCATGAAGATGTAGCGGCCGAAACGTTTCTTAATCATGTTGCGTGATGCGCGCTTAGCGACTCGGAAGACACCGGTCAGGTTAGCGTCAATGACCTTGTGGAACTGTTCCTCGCTCATCCGCATGATCAGCATGTCAGCGGTGATCCCAGCGTTGGCCACCAAAACCTCCACCGGTCCCTGCTGCTCCTCGATAGCGGTGAAAGCAGCGTCAACCGCCGCAGAGTCAGTGACGTCACACTCGACACCCCACAAACCCTGGGGAGCACCGGAGCCCCGGTGTGTCACCGCTACTCGATGCCCATCGGCAGCCAACCGCTGCGCCACCGCTAACCCGATACCCCGGTTTCCGCCTGTGACCAGCACTGACCTTGAGACAAACGGCGGGCGCGCCGCCGGCAAGCCGTCCAGGGAATTTTCGGTAGCCGTATCAGTCATGGGAGTCAACCTATCGAATCCAAGCGGTGAAAAGGGAATCGAGCCCACCCGTAGGGGCACAGCTCGGTGGACAGCTACGTGGGCAACCGGCGGTTAATGAGCAACGCCGTTAGTGCCGCCAGCGCCAGCGTGAATGCGCCAAGCCGTAACCAGCCGGTCGTAGCTTCACCTTTAATCGTCTCGTAGCCGATCTGCTGCTGCAGGGTCGCGTAAACGTCCTTGAGCTGTTGCAGGTTCGCGGCGTTGAACCAATTTCCGCCAGAAAGCTCAGCCACTTTCTTCATGGTGGAGTCGTCAACGGGGACCGGCTGTCGCTGCCCGTTGATCTCGACGAAGCCGTATTGGGTACCAAACGAGATTGTTGAGATCGGCACACCTTGATCTTTGGCGGTGCGAGCCGCGGTGAAAGCGCCCTTCGGGTTGTCTGGATTTGTCGGCGTAGTTTCCTTGCCGTCAGAAAACAACACGATGCGGGCCGGCGGCGGGGCGTCGCCCCCGCCGATCACCGCGCCAACCGTAGCGATGGCCTGTAAAGCGGTGAAGATGCCCTCTCCGGTGGCAGTGCGATCAGCAAACTGCAACTTGTCAAGCGCTGCTTTCGTCGCCGCCCGGTTCGTTGTCGGCGATACCAATACGGTTGCGGTACCGGCGTATTCGATCAGCCCAAGATTGATCCCTGGGGTGAGTTCGTCAGCGAACTGCTTGGCAGCTACCTGAGCGGCGACCATCCGATTAGGTTCGACATCAGTAGCACGCATGGACTGCGACACGTCAATCACCAACATCACCACTGCACGATTGCGAGGAATGCGGACATCGTGGGTTGGCCCCGCCATCGCCACGGCGAACAGCAGCAAAGACACCAACAACAGAATTGCCGGTAAATGCCGGAATCGGCTAGGCCGCTTAGGAGCGACGCTGTCCAGCAACTCCAGGTTGGCAAAGCGCAGCACTCGTCGCTGCCGGGCCACTTGCGCGATGACGTAAAGCCCGGCAAGCCCCACCACGGCCAGCAAGAAAAGGAAAAACCACGGGTGAGCAAAACCCGACAAAGTCATGGGCCCAAGCACGGGAAGCGTCATATCACTGCCGTCCCGCTAATGTTCCGCGTCGACGGGATTCGACGAAACGGACAATATCAGCAATCCAGTCTCGATCCGTGCGCAGCGACAGCAGTGGCGCCCCGCAGCTACGAAATGTGTGGGCCACCTGGGCCCGGTGCGCCGCTGCCGCTGCGGCGAAGTCGTCGCGAAGCTGGGCATTGATGGTGAATTCACGGGTAGCACCGGACTCGGCATCTTGCAGAACAACGTCGCCGATATCGGGCAACTCAACATCGCGCGGATCAAGCACCTCCACGCCCAGCACTTCATGGCGACCAGCGATCGCTCGCAGCGCCCGCGACCAGGTGATCGGCCCCAAGAAATCACTGATAATGACGGCCATACCGCGGCGCCGCTGGGGCCGCCGCAAAGCATCGATGGCTACCGCCACATCACCACGCACCCCGACCGGGGCCCTGGGCGTGGTCGCTATGGCCCGCAATAGCGTGTGCTGGTGCTGACGTCCGGACCGTGCGGGCATCCGAGTTATCTTGGCACCGTTGGCGATCACTGCGCCGAAGCGGTTCCCGCCACCGCCATTGAGGTAAGTGATCGCGGCGGCGGCCGCCACCGCCAGATCACGCTTCTCACAGCCAGCGGTACCGAAATCGAGGCTGGCCGACATATCAACCACCATCCAGGTTTCCAGCTCACGGTCGGCGATCATCTGTCGTACATGCGGATGCGTGGTACGAGCGGTCACTGCCCAGTCCATCCGACGAACATCGTCACCCGGCTGGTAGGGGCGCGACTCCCCAGGCTCAGAACCCGGGCCCGGAATGAGCCCGAGGTGATCGCCGTGCAGCACACCGTCGAGTCTGCGTTTGACGGTCAACTCAAGAGTGCGCAGCGCCGCCGACAGTTTGGGATCGTCGATCTGGCCGCGCAACATCGACGGCGGACGCATAGCCGCGGTGGTCACCGACCGCTGGCCGCGGCCTGCATGACCGGCGGCACCGAATGCCCTTGCTGCGGAATGGCATTCACCGCAGGCAGCGCGACCGTCTGCATAACTCGGTTGATCACGATCTCCGGGGAGATCTCGTCAGCAAGTGCGTCATAGGTGAGCACTAATCGGTGCCGCAGCACATCGGGAATGACTTCGACAACATCTTGGGGAATAACGTAGTCCCGACCCCGCACCAACGCCAGTGAACGTGCCGCGGCGATGATGCCCAGCGAGGCACGCGGTGACGCACCGAACGAGATCCAGTTCTTGACGTCATTCATGCCAAGCTGTTCGGGAGCCCGGGTAGCGAAAACGATGCGAACCACGTAGTCGACCAGCGCGTGGTGCACGAAGTTGTTGGCCGCCACCCCCTGTAGCCGGACCAAATCCGCTGTGCTCAGAATCTGTTTGGGCTGCGGCGGAGTGATGCCCATCCGATAGATGATCTCCCGCTCTTCTTCCGGCGATGGGTAACTGACATTGATCTTGAACAGAAAGCGGTCCCGCTGCGCCTCCGGAAGTGGGTAAACACCTTCATGTTCGATGGGGTTTTGGGTGGCCATCACCAAAAACGGGTTAGGCAACGGAAAAGTCTTGCCACCGATAGAAACATGGCGTTCTTGCATCACTTCCAGCAGCGCTGACTGCACCTTGGCCGGCGCCCGGTTGATCTCATCGGCCAGCAAGAAGTTGGCTACCACCGGGCCAAGTTCGGTGTCGAACTCCTCTTTGCCCTGCCGATAGATGCGGGTACCAATAATGTCGGTCGGCACCAGATCCGGCGTGAACTGGATACGAGCGAAGGTGCCGCCAACCACCCGAGCAAAGGTCTCCACGGCCAGCGTCTTAGCCACTCCGGGAACACCTTCGAGCAGCACATGGCCTTTCGACAGCAGACCCACCAACATCCGCTCGACAAGCTGATCCTGACCCACGATGATCCGCTTGACTTCGAAGATCGCCCGCTCCAAGGTGTGCACCTCGGCAGCCAGACCATTGCCGCCGGTCGGCGGCGCAGCGTGGGCTGGAGCCGTAGGTTGCCCGCTCGGGGACCCACCTGGTGATGTCATCAGCTACTACCTTCCACAGCTCTATCTCAAGACGACCGGCTGGCACGACATTCCGGGATGAAGCCATGCGTCCGTACCCAACTATTCCAGGCCGCTCCTTGCGCGGCGAGGGGGCATGGTTGTACAGCGGTCAACGGCGTGTCACGTACAGACATGCACGCTCGCGAGGTGGGACGAGGCCGGGCGAGAACCCCAATCAAGACTCGATGATCCGGGTCACATAGGGCGTCATTCCCGGGGTCCGCACTGGACTGACCACAACCTTGCCAGCCACGCTGGAGGCCTCAAGCATCTGGCCATTACCCAGATACATGGTGACGTGCTGGCCGCCGCCGGGACCATAGAAGATCAGGTCACCACGCTTGGCCTGAGACAGCGGAATATGCCGGCCAGCGTTGTATTGGTCTCCAGAAAATCGTGGAATCAGCACCCCAACCCCGGCAAACGCATACCGCATCAACCCCGAACAATCGAAGCCGACAGTGCCAGCACCAGAGTCCACACCCCGGCTAGGGCCATTGAGCGTGCCGCCTCCCCAGGAGTAGGGCACCCCCATCTGCGACGAGCCCCGGCTGATCACGTACTCAACGGCTTGCCGGCCGTATACCCGAGGGATCCGGCCCGGGCTGGGGTTCGAAGCTGCTGGAGCGCCCCCGAGATTGATGCCCAGCCCACCAAGGAACCGCCGACCTAAATCAAGCGTGGTTTGCGTGGCCTGCGCAGTGGCCGCCAACGACGCGTTGGCGAGGGCAACCGGATCTCCCGGCGCGCCCGCGCTGATCGCCGCCGGCATGGTCGGATCCCAGATGCCATCCTCGGCCGCACAAGGGCCGGCTAATCCCACCAGCAACCCGGTCATCACAACCAACAGTCCGATGATATTTCTCAGACGAAAACCCTTGTGCCGCATAGTTTCCCCCACCCTTTCCCTGGTCAGTACTCGATGTAGCGGATAACAAAGGGCGTCATCCCACTGGTACGGACCGGCGCCACCCGCACCTTCAGCCCCACGTCTGGGGCCTCAAGCATCTGGCCATCGCCGAGATAGATGGTCACGTGCTGGCTACCACCTGGGCCATAGAAAATGACATCACCACGACGCATCTGCGCCGACGGAATCTTGCGACCGAGGTTGTACTGCGACCCCGAATAATGCGGCAGCTTGATGCCTACCCCAGCAAATGAATACAAAACCAGTCCCGAGCAGTCGAAACCGACCGTGCCCGAACCTGAGCCAATACCCTTAGCCGGGCCCGCCGCATTCCCCCCACCCCAGGAGTAGGGCACGCCGAGCTGCGATAGCCCACGCCGAATCACATACTCAGAAGCTTGGCGCCCGTACACCCGCGGAATCCGGGTAGCCGAGCGACTGGCGACTGGATTAGTGATGCCGGTATCGGTGGGTTTAAGAATTCCTAGTTGCTGCAAGAAATTACGTCCCATATTGGCGGTGACTTGTGCCGAAGTCGCCGAAATGCCCAAGACGGAGTTCACGACCGCGACCGGGTCACCGGGAATATTCGCGCTAGGCACCATCGGCAGCGTCGGATCCCACCCACCATCCCATTGACCAACACCGCCGCCAGGCGGTGTTGCAGATCCCGGTAATCCCGGATTCCAGCGATCTCCCGATGCCGGGAGCCCCTGCCCATCGGAACCACCTCGCTGCACCGACCAGCTCCGGGCCGCTTCCAGTCTGGCTTGAGCCGCATGACGCTCAGCGGCGATACGAGTGATTTCTTGCTGCTGCGCCCCGAAGGTGCGCTGAGCGTCAGTGAGCGCCCGCACTGCCGCATCTTGACTGGCTTGGGCATCGGCGACGGCTTTGTCGGCCTTCTGCTTGGCGAGCCTGGCCATTGACTCCTTGTTCACTTGTTCGGTTCGCGCACGCTGCAATGCCTGCATCACCTGTTGCGAACTGGCACTGACCGCACGGCCGGCCGCCGCAGTGGCAATGATGTCGTCGGGACTGGCCGCGCTCAGATAACTAGCCGAAGGACCGTTGACGTAGGTCGCTGCAGCAAAGCGGTCAAAACGTTGTTGAGCCGCGTCGATCGCCGCGTTGGCGTCGTTGACCGCGTGCTGACTGATTTCGAGGTCGTGCTCCGCGGTGGCGGCGTCTTCACGCGCGGTTTGCACGTCCACGATCGCCTTGTTGACGCGTTCCTGTTCGGCTTCGATGGCGCCACGTAAATCCTCTAGGCGTTGGTTGGCCTTAGCCACATCGGCGATCAGCGCCCCTAGGTTCTCCGCACCCGGGTCAGCGGAGGCCAGTCCCGGGCCTACCCCCGGGGTGGACATCAGCAGCGCTGCAGACAACGCAGTAGGGATTGCTGGCCGAAGAAATTTAGCAATCCGATCTCGCGACGAGGAGTCACGCTGGGTGCGTCTCATTCGACTCAAGTCTCCTATGGCTCAACACGGGAGGAAGACGTTTAGCCCACCAAGTACGGCGAGCAAAACACCTCACACAGGCATCTTTTGCACCGTACGTCACGTTTGCCACAAACGAAACTTTAGTCACAGATTGCCGGTCGGTACGTAAAACAACCGTGACCGAACAGTGATCAGCGATCCGGCTCCGACGAGAGCGAACCAGCCGGGACCTTTGCTGAACGTCGCGCACAAAGCTGCGCGAACCGGGCCACCACAGCCGCGGCGAACACCACAATCAGCAACACCACGGTGAACCCAGTCCAGCAAAACTCCGGCGCACTGAGTTCGCCCACAAAATTGTGCGCCGACTGCACGGGCTGGCCGGTCTTGGAGATGTCTTCACCGGCCTCCAGCGTGACCCGCGGGAACTGCGTGCTGTAGGTGCCCACATAGGACGGGCTCATCACCAGGACCGTGACAGTGGAGTAGTTCGCCCCCACCACAGTAGCGATATCGCGCAGTGGTGTGTCATTTGGCGGATTATGATCGAGCACAACGATTTTCAAGTTGATACCAGCATCATGAGCCTGATCGATCACCTGCCGCAGCTCAGGAACCAAGGACGGCGGCGCGCTGATGCCCGTCTGGGCAAGTTGATCTTCGATCGCCGTTACATCCACATCATGGGGAATGTAGGTCGGCAGAAACGGCAAACCCGGAATCGTCTCGGGCCCCGGTACCGCGACAAAAGAGGCATGCCCGGTCATCGCGCCCCTTCCTGCGCCGACTTATCCGGGCCATGCCCGGCAACCGGTGCCACATTAGCGCGCGACGTGTGCCAGACGAAGCGCCAGTACCGGCCACAACACAGGACAAGCGTACTGCTAGGCTGGCGTCAGGCCGTCAGATAAGCCTTCCGCCCAATGACCTAAATTTACTGGGAGCTGATGTGAGCAAGAAAGATTCGGTGAATTCGTTTGGCGCCCGCGCCACCCTAGCAGTCGGCGCCGATAACTCTCAGAGCTACCAGATTTATCGTCTCGATGCCGTTCCCGGGATCGAGAAACTCCCCTACAGCCTCAAAGTGCTCGCCGAGAATTTGCTGCGCAATGAAGACGGCCGCAACATCACCAAAGACCACATTCAGGCCCTCGCCGACTGGGATCCACAGGCCGAACCCAACACTGAAATTCAGTACACCCCGGCCCGCGTCGTCATGCAGGATTTCACCGGCGTGCCATGCATCGTTGATCTGGCTACCATGCGCGAAGCCATCGCCGATCTTGGCGGCGACCCGGAAAAGGTCAATCCGCTGGCGCCAGCTGATCTGGTGATCGACCATTCAGTGATCGCCGATCTCTTCGGCCGGGCCGACGCCTTCGAACGCAACGTGGAGATCGAGTACCAGCGCAATGGTGAGCGCTATCAGTTCCTGCGTTGGGGCCAAGGGGCTTTCCGGGATTTCAAGGTGGTGCCGCCGGGCACCGGCATCGTGCACCAGGTCAACATCGAATACCTGGCTAGCGTGGTCATTGAGCGTGACGGAGTGGCCTATCCCGACACCTGCGTGGGCACCGATTCGCACACCACCATGGTCAACGGCCTCGGCGTATTAGGTTGGGGCGTGGGCGGTATCGAGGCCGAAGCAGCAATGCTCGGCCAACCGGTGTCCATGCTGATCCCGCGGGTAGTGGGCTTCAAGCTCACCGGTGCGATTCAGCCCGGCGTCACCGCCACCGACGTGGTACTCACCGTCACCGAGGTGCTGCGTAAGCACGGGGTGGTCGGCAAGTTTGTCGAGTTCTACGGCCAAGGCGTGGCGCAGGTACCGTTGGCCAATCGTGCAACCCTGGGCAACATGAGCCCCGAATTCGGTTCTACTGCAGCAATTTTCCCGATCGATCAGGAAACCATTGAGTATCTGCGGGTGACCGGGCGCACACCGGAGCAGCTGGCGCTGGTCGAGACATACGCCAAAGAACAAGGTCTGTGGCACAACCCCACACACGAGCCGAAGTTTTCCGAATATCTCGAACTTGACTTGTCCACTGTGGTGCCCTCGATCGCCGGCCCCAAGCGCCCACAAGACCGAATTGTGTTGGCAGAGGCCAAATCTACTTTCCGCAAGCAGATTTCCAGCTACGTGGGCGATGCCCCTAGCCCACACTCGAAACTAGACGAGGTGGTCGAAGAAACCTTCCCGGCCAGCGACCCGGGACAACTGTCGTTCGCCGACCAAGAAGACACCGTTCCCTCAGCCGCAACAAACGCCAACGGCCGGGTCAGCAAACCAGTAACGGTGCACTCCAACGAATTCGGCGAGTTCGTACTCGACCACGGTGCAGTGGTGATCGCCGCGATCACGTCATGCACCAATACATCCAACCCCGAGGTGATGTTGGGCGCGGCACTGCTGGCGCGTAACGCGGTCGACAAAGGCCTGACGTCCAAGCCGTGGGTGAAAACCACAATGGCGCCGGGCTCGCAAGTGGTGCACGACTACTACGACAAGGCCGGGTTGTGGCCGTATCTGGAAAAACTCGGCTTCTACTTGGTGGGCTACGGTTGCACCACCTGCATCGGCAACTCGGGCCCGCTGCCCGAGGAGATCTCCAAGGCGATCAACGACAACGACCTTTCGGTGGCCGCTGTGCTGTCGGGCAATCGCAACTTCGAGGGCCGGATCAATCCCGATGTGAAGATGAACTATCTCGCGTCACCGCCGCTGGTGATCGCCTACGCGCTAGCCGGTTCGATGGATTTCGACTTCGCAACCACCCCGCTCGGCAAAGACCAACAGGGCAACGACGTATTCCTGCACGACATCTGGCCCTCGCAGCAAGACGTCTCCGACACCATCGCCGCATCGATAAGCCAGGAGATGTTCACCAAGAACTACGCCGACGTGTTCAAAGGTGATGACCGCTGGCGCAACCTGCCCACGCCGAGCGGGAATACCTTTGAGTGGGCTTCGGACTCCACATACGTGCGTAAACCGCCGTACTTCGAGGGAATGTCAGCCGCACCAGCACCGATCAGTGACATCTCCGGCGCCCGGGTGTTGGCGCTACTCGGCGATTCAGTGACCACCGACCACATCTCGCCGGCCGGCAGCATCAAGCAAGGCACGCCCGCCGCGCAGTATCTCGACGAGCATGGTGTGGCACGCCAGGATTACAACTCGTTTGGATCCCGCCGGGGCAACCATGAGGTGATGATTCGGGGCACCTTCGCCAACATCCGACTACGTAACCAACTGCTCAACGATGTCTCCGGCGGCTACACCCGCGACTTCAGCCAACCAGGCGGCCCCCAGGCATTCATCTATGATGCGGCACAAAACTATGCGGCACAAGGAGTTCCGCTGGTGGTGCTAGGCGGCAAGGAGTACGGGTCTGGGTCGTCTCGGGACTGGGCGGCCAAGGGCACCCGGCTGCTTGGGGTGCGAGCGGTGATCGCCGAATCTTTCGAACGGATCCACCGCTCCAACCTAATCGGCATGGGCGTGATCCCGCTGCAATTCCCGGCGGGCAGCTCGGCCGGCTCGTTAGGGCTAGACGGTACCGAGGTCTTCGACATCATCGGTATTGACGCGCTCAACGCGGGCAAGACGCCCAAGACGGTGCGGGTGCGGGCCGTCAAGGACGCTGGCGATGCGATCGAGTTCGACGCCGTGGTCCGCATTGACACACCCGGCGAGGCCGACTACTACCGCAACGGCGGCATCCTGCAATTCGTGCTGCGCAACATGCTCAAATCCGGCTAGCCCACCACCCGAGCCCTGACATGCCACGAGTCAGCGAGGACCATCTGGCGGCTCGTCGCCGCCAGATCCTCGATGGCGCTCGCCGTTGTTTTGCCGAGTACGGCTACGACCAAGCCACGGTGCGGCGGCTCGAACAGGCAATCGGGTTGTCTCGGGGCGCGATCTTTCACCACTTCCGGGATAAGGACACGCTGTTTTTCGCGCTAGCCCACGAAGATGCGGCGCGCATGGCTGAGGTGGCCACCCGCGAGGGCCTAATCCAAGTGATGCGCGACATGCTCGCCGCGCCTGAGGAGTTCGATTGGCTTGCTACTCGGTTGGAGATCGCCCGCAAGCTGCGCACCGATCCGGTCTTTAGCCGCGGCTGGGCAGAACGCTCCGCCGAGCTAGCCGCCGCCACCACCGATCGGTTGCGCCAGCAAAAACAAGCCGGCCGGGTGCGCGACGACGTCCCCAGCGATGTGTTGCACTGCTATCTGGATCTGGTTTTGGACGGATTAATTACTCGACTGGCCTCCGGTGAAGACCCGCAGCGGCTCACCGCTGTGCTGGACCTGGTGGAGAACTCGGTACGACGAGCCTAAGTGCGCCGCACCTTCGGGGCGCCTAGCCGGATTTCGCGCGGTGGTTGGGGCCACCACGGCCACGCATGGTGGTGCCAGACTCCCGCAGCATGCTGTGAATGGATCCATAGGACCTGCCGGTGGTGGCCGCTAGATTGCGGATACTGGCACCGCCTTCGTAGGCGTTGCGCAACTCGGCAAGCAACTCTTCACGTGGCTTCTTCGAGCTCCGCACCGGCGCCTCCCAACTCAACAGGCCCCCTAAGCACATAGCCTAGGAAGCCACCGGCAGCCGCGGGGCCACTTTGGCGAAATCGCCGCGCTCGCGATCACCACTAAGCCAGATGGTGGCGACCCGCTTCGCCCGGCTACGCCGCGCTCGCGATCACCACTAAGCCAGCTCGATCAGATCCCGGTACTCATTGGACCAATAGTCTTCAGTGCCATCCGGCAACAGCACGACACGTTGCGGGGCCAGCGCCTCAGCAGCGCCGGGATCATGCGTGACTAAAACTACCGCGCCCTGATAGCTGCGCAACGCATCAAGCACCTGTTCGCGAGACGCCGGGTCAAGGTTGTTGGTGGGTTCATCAAGTAACAGCACGTTTGCCGCGGACGCCACCAGACCAGCCAGCGCTAACCGGGTTTTCTCACCACCGGACAAGGTACCCGCCAGTTGATCAAGCTGACTACCGGTGAACATAAAGGCGCCCAGCAAGCCGCGCAACTCTTGATCGCCAGAGTCAGGTGCGGCGTGGCGAATGTTTTCCCAGACAGTCGCGTTGTCGTCCAACGTGTCGTGTTCTTGGGCGAAGTAGCCGATTTTCAAACCATGCCCGGGTTCCAGCACTCCGGCATCGAGTTGCTCCACACCAGCCAGCACCCGCAACAGGGTCGTTTTGCCGGCACCGTTGAGGCCTAACACCACCACCCGCGAACCGCGGTCAACGGCCAGGTTCAGACCGGTGAACACTTCCAGTGATCCGTACGTCTTGGTTAGCGCCGTGGCCACCAACGGCGTACGCCCACACGCCGCCGGGGTGGGAAACTTAATTCGGGCCACCTTGTCGGCGACCCGTTCTTCGTCGAGGGCAGCCATCATCCGCTCGGCGCGGCGCAACATGTTCTGGGCCGCCACGGCTTTGGTGGCCTTGGCGCCCAGCTTGGCGGCCTGATCACGTAGCGCGGTAGCTTTACGTTCGGCGTTGGCACGCTCCCGGCGGCGACGCTGCTCGTCAGTGGCCCGGGCGTCGAGATACTTGCGCCAGGTCATGTTGTACACATCGACCTCGCCGCGGACGGCATCGAGGAACCACACCTTGTTGACGACGTCCGCCACCAAATCAACGTTGTGGCTGATCATCACCAGCCCACCAGCGTGCGTCCGCAGAAAGTCCCGCAGCCAGCCCACCGAATCAGCGTCAAGGTGGTTGGTCGGCTCGTCGAGCAGCAGGATCGTCCCTGAGCCCGAAGCACCCGCTCCCCCTTCTGATGCGGCAAACAGGATGCGGGCCAACTCCACTCGGCGACGCTGACCACCGGAGAGGGTGCGCAACTGCTGGGTCAGCACACGGTCGGCTAAGCCGAGGCTGGCACAGATTCGGCTTGCCTCGCTTTCGGCGCCATAGCCACCTAGCGCCACGAAGCGTTCCTCAAGCTGCCCATAACGGCGGATCGCGTTGTCACGGGCGGCGTCGTCGGCGACCTCGGCCATCAACGCCTGCTGCTTCTCCAGATCGGTGAGCAGCGTGTCCAACCCACGCGCCGACAACACCCGATCGCGGGCCAGCACCTCCAAATCGCCTTCTTTGGGGTCCTGCGGCAGGTAACCGACCTCACCAGTGCGGGTCACCGAACCGGCATAAGGTTGGCCTTCCCCGGCCAGGATCCGCATCGTGGTGGTTTTACCGGCGCCGTTGCGCCCGACTAGTCCAATCCGATCACCTGGCTGCACCCGCAGCGCCGGGCCGTCAGCAAGGAGCAATGTACGCGCGCCAGCGCGGACCTCCAGGTCCGTTGCCGTGATCACGGTCACTCTCCTTGCCGCAGGTTGTCACTTATCGTCGCTGAATACCGGCGGCCGTTTTTCGGCTCGCGCGGCAACCGCTTCTTCAAAATTGCTGGTCAGCAAGCGGACGAAGAGCTGCCCGAGCCCTTCCGCCTGCATATGCCCTTCCAGATTAGCGGCGTCTAGTCCACTCCACAGTGTGCGTTTGGTCAACTCAACGCCAGGCCGGGAGAACGCCGCGATGCGGGCCGCCATCTCATAGCAGGTGTCCAGCAGCTGCTGATCCGGCACCGCCGCCGACACCAGCCCGATACGCTCGGCTTCCGCGGCATCGACATCACGGCCGGTAAGCATGAGCTCAAATGCCCGTGATGATCCGATTGCCCTCGGCAGCAGGTAGCTCAGCCCCAGCTCGCTAGCCGTCAGGCCGTTGTTAATACCCGCGGCTCGAAAGTAGGCAGCGGTTGAGGCAACCCGAATATCGGCAGCCAGCGCCAGACAAAGTCCACCGCCAATGGCTGGGCCGTTGACCGCAGCAATCACTGGTTGATGCAAGCGGCGCAGGGTCAGAATGACTTCGTCAAGCAGTTCCATGGAACGCAGCGCGTAGGTCGGCCGGGTCAGCCCCTCAATGTGCGGCACCGCGCCAGCGGACTTGTGGTCCGCACCGGAAGAAAAACCTCGACCGGCACCGGTGAGCACCACCACGCGCACGGAGTTGTCGTCAGTGATGTTGTCCAATGCCTGTTTAAGCGGGACCATGACGTCAAACGCCATGGAGTTCATCCGTTCGGGCCGGTTGAGGGTGACCAGGGCGACCCCGGGCAACGGATGTTCAACAAGGACCAGATTCACCGGTCAACGGTAGCCTGGGGTGATTTTGAGAACGTATGCCGGCCAAACATCCACTCGGTCCGGGAAAGTGACGTAGCTGCGGCCGCGACCTAAACGGTATGGGGAGGCTGGGGCCTCCGCTCACATGTGAACGTGGGTTGCCGACAGGAAGCGGTCCTGGCCGGT
>JAIENC010000124.1 GCA_019751635.1 Mycobacteriaceae bacterium | reverse complement strand
GATTTTCAGCAAGCCGACATTGTCTAAGTGTGCATCGTCAAGAGGCTTAACGGGCACGTTGATGGTGCTGGCCGGGCTGTCGTCGGCATCGCTGAGGCAGTTGTGCTCGTCGATGGTGCTGCGTCCGGGGTCGGCATCCAGTATTCGCATGGTTCGTACGCCGGGCCGGTCAGATAATGCTACGGCTTCAATGCGCACCGCTGCCCCGACTGCCTCGAACATGGCGGTGAGTTCACGAGCCTGGGTGGGCCGAGGTTCGAAGGCGATCACTGATCGTGACGAGGCCAGCATGGCAATCGTCATTTCACCCACATCGGCGCCGATATCTAGCGAGATGCGGTTCGGGTCGCATAGCGAACGAATTAAAAGTGCGTCCGGATTGTTCTCGCCGAGGCGTTGCAAAATACGGTAATGCCGATGCCAATACCAATGTGGTGCAAGGGTTTTAGCGATCCTAGCGAGCCAACGTTTGACCGGGTTCGCGACGGGCACGGCGAAGGCCTCCTAGGTGGTTGGTGCCTGATCACCGTAGCCGAACCGAATACGGCCAGGGACGCGGTGACGACTACTGCCCGGCGATGTTGCGTTGTCAGGGGCAAGAAGAGAACCACGATTTTCGCCCCTTTGACGCCGGCTAAGCGAGTAAGCTGACAATCCCCTAACAGGGGTACGTGCTGACATGGAGGAAGACCGTGCCGCACAGTCTGGATTCGGTTGTCACCTCCGTTGGAGCTCAGCTGATGGAGGCCACCTCGACCACTGCGACCCGGGTGTGCGAAAAGGTGCTGGCTCAACTGGTCAAGCAGTTCGATGTGGACGCCAGCTTTTTGCGGTATCACGATCACGACATCGGTTCTTCCACGTTGGTAGCCCAATGGCCACCGCGATTGGATGGTGCCGATCCGGATCTGCCAGCCAGCGTTCCCTGCGCTCATTTCGATCCGGTTTTCGCCCAGTGCGAACAGGGGAGGAAGCCTGTGGTGATGATGGGCGCGGAGATGGCCCATCGGTTGCTGCCGGGTTGGCTGGCGGAAAGTAAGCAGCGGGCTTCGCCTTCGGTGGCTGCGGCGCCGTTAGTGTCGGTAGACATGACCACCGGTGTGGTCGGTTTCATCAAGTTCGGCACCCGGAAGTGGAAACAAGAAGAGGTCAACACTTTAGCGGCGGTTGCTGCTCTTTTCGCGCAGCTGCAGGCGCGTATCGCAGCCGAAGAAAAACTTCGCTACTTGGCTGAACACGATGACCTCACCGGTCTGTGTAATCGTCGGGCGTTGGTCGCCTATCTTTCCGACCGGCTCTGCGCGGAAAAACCGGGACCTGTTGCGGTCTTGTACCTTAATCTGGACCGGCTGAAGTCGATTAACGAACATCTCGGCCACACCGTGGGTGACCGATTTATTCGGGCTTTTGCGCAACGGCTTCGGGTGTGCGCGGAGGGGCAGAAGATGATTGCCCGGCTCGGCGGTGACGGGTTCGTGGTGATTCCGGACCAGTCGATGTCGATCGAGATCGCCGAGTCTTTTGCCGGTCGGCTGGGGCAGGCGCTGCGTGAGCACGTGGAAGTAGGCGGGCACGTGATTACCCGCACGGTCAGCATTGGGCTGGCGGTGGGGATGCCGGGGCGTGACAGCACCACGGATCTGCTACGGCGTGCCGACGAGGCGGTGTTGACGGCCAGGAGGGCCGGCGGCAACCAGGTTGCTTTGTCTACCGGTACTGCGTCTGCGAAGAAAGCTGTTCGCAGTGACATTGAGTTTGATCTGCAGAGCGGTATTGACCAGGAATCCTTGCTGTTGCACTACTTGCCGGAGATCGATCTATGGACCGGAGCGGTGGTAGGTGTTGAGGCGCTGATTCGCTGGCAGCACCCAAATTTAGGGTTGCTGTTGCCGGACTCCTTCATTGAGATCGCCGAAACAAACAATCTTTCTGGCGAATTAGCTAAATTTGTTATGCGAAGCGCATGCGCAGAATTTAGTAAATGGCGTTCTCGCGGTGTGGGGCGTAATTGTGTATTACGTATCAATGTTTCCCCAGTGCAACTGGCTAACCACGGTTTTGTGCGCAGCGTCGCCGACACCATCGAAGAATTTGGTCTTGACGGACGCTCGGTATGTTTTGAACTCACTGAGCGTGCTGTAGTTCACGACATCGCCGCTACTCGGCAAATTCTTTCGGAACTCAAAGAAGTCGGAGTCCAGATCGCGATTGACGATTTTGGTACTGGTTATGCAGTGCTTTCGCATTTAAAGTCTCTGCCGATTGACGTACTCAAAATCGACACCGGATTTGTGCGCAACTTGGGCAGCAGCGTTCGTGATCTTGCGATTGTTCGCGCGATCATTGGGCTGGCCGAGGCTTTTGGTCTAGGGTTGGTTGCTGAAGGTGTTGAAACACCAGCTGCTGCTATCACCTTGATGAAACATGGCTGTCACCGAGCCCAGGGATTCTTGTTTTCCCAGCCTGTCGCGGCCCGTGAGATGGAGGCTTTGCTGTTTGCTCGTCGAGTACCGATGCCGTTTCTCGCCGACTTATTGGATGTCGGTGATCGACTTGCTTCGGTCGAACTCAAGTAATGGTCCGCGCAACGCGGAAGAGAAAGCTAGCGATTATTGTTGTGGTCGTCGCTGTGGTGATGGCGTGCGCGGTGTTGGCATTGGGCGGGCGCAACACCCAGGCGGGCACCGGCCCCTTGGTTGCGGTGGTCAGTCCAGCCATACCGCTGAACGCGCAGGAGATACCTAACCCGCTGCGTGGCCAGTACGAAGATCTTTTGCAACCGCTTTTCCCGCAAGGCAATCCGGCTCAGCAATGGTATCCGCCTTGGCCGAAATCCTACGACGCTAGTTTGCGTCTTTCCTGGCGGCAGTTGCAGCCTACTGACCCCGGCACGTTGGGTCCGGACGCCACTGACGATCGTAAGTACGACTTCAGTGCGATCGACCAGGCTTTGGCGACGTCGGCTGACCGGGGTATGCGGTTGACACTTCGGGTGTATGCCTACAGTTCCTGCTGCGATGCGTCCTATCCGAACAATACGAACATTGAGATACCGGACTGGTTACAAGCCATTCCGGGCACCAGTGTCGGCTATCCGGGTCCGCCCTCCGGCTCCGGGCCTGGAGTGACGCAGATAGTACCGAATTTCAATGACTTCAATTATCTCAATAATTTCGGGCAACTGCTCGCCGCTTTGGGGCGCCGCTATGACGGTGACGAACGTCTGAGTGTTTTCGAGTTTTCCGGATACGGGGATTTCAGCGAGAATCACATCTCCTATTTACGTGACGTGTTGGGGGTGCCAGGTCCAGCTCCCGCCGACAGCATCGCGGCGTTGGGTTATTACAGCCAGTTCCGTGATCAGAACATCACCATCGCGTCCGTTAAATATCTAGTTGCGGCAAACGTGAGCGCATTTCCGCACACGCAACTGGTGGTTACTCCGCAAAACCCGGAGATCGTTCGTGAGCTGCTTACTGATGATGTCACGAAGAAGCTGGCCGCTCCGGTAGGTATTCGCGCAGATTGTCTCGGTGTTTATTCGCCGTTGCAAGATTGGGCTGAATCCAATGGTTCGCATTATGTGCAAGCCAAAGACCCGGTTGTTGCTGCCTTTCGGCGGCGGTTAGCGCAAGCGCCGGTAATCACCGAGTGGTGTCAGCTGCCGAGTGGAACAACGCCGCGAGCTTATTACGAAAAGGGCTTGCGCGACATTGTTAAATATCATGTCTCAATGACGTCGAGCTTCAATTTCCCGGATCGACTTTCGCCGATAACAATGGACCCCAAATTGTATGTGTTGTGGGCCCACGCTAACGCTGTCGCTGGCTATCGATATACAGTCGAAGCGCGGCCGGGCTCACAATCTCTACGAGACAAGGTGGCAACAATCTCGATCACCTGGACCAACTACGGTGCTGCGGCGGCCACAGAGAAGTGGGTACCCAGTTATCGGCTGGTGGACTTCGCCGGAAAGTTGATTCGGACGCTACCGGCTACCGTCGACCTCAAGAGCTTGATTCATGATGAGTCCGATGGCCGCGGCGGTGAGCAGCCGATTCCTGCTACGGCCACCGAATCGGTGGCCATTGAGCTGGCCGACTTAGTGCCGGGACACTACACGCTGCAGGCATCAGTCGACTGGCAACAGCACAAACCGAACGCTTCCCACGTGGTTAACTATCCAGCGATGCAGCTGGCGCGTGATGGCCGCGACAGCACCGGGGCATATCCCATCGCTTCGCTGAATATTTCCCGGGACACGGTGCTGCCGGCAGACGGAAAATAATGACGCGCGGGAACGCTTAGAATAAAGGCTTTGAAAGGTATCAGCCGATGAATCTGCGCACTTTTGCTCGAACACTTGCCACGCACTGGACGTTGTTTGTTGGCGCGTTTGTGGCCTGCCTCGCCGGTACCGTATTCCTCACAGCTGTCCAGACAAAGATCTACCAGTCCTCGGCGACTGTGCTGATCTCTTTTCCCGGCGAAACAAACCTCTCCGATGTTTGGTATGGCACGCAGGCGGTGCAAGATCGGCTGTCGTCGTATTCGGCACTTGCTGGCGGGCCAGCGGTCGCTGAGCGGGCCATCTCTCGGTTCAATCTCCCGATTAGTGTCGACGCATTGGTCAAGCAGACCCGTGTCCAGTACACCCCGAAGTCGACGTTGTTCAAAGTTTCGGTGATCGACACCGACCCGAAACGGGCCGAGGTGCTGACGAAGGCGATGGCCGACCAGTTCGTGGCGATGATCGGGACACTCGATGCCAATCCCCGGGGAGCTGCTCCACCGCCGGGTACTGACGAACAACCTGCCCCACACCATCAGTTGGATACGCAGCCTGGACCCGCGCAGCCGTCGGCGCGGCCTTGGCTGGCGGTGAAAGCGACGGTGGTGGAGCAACCTAGCGTCTCGCATCACCCGATCAGCCCGGTGCCTTTGCGCAACATGGCGATCGGAGTTGTGGCCGGGCTGCTGCTCGGCACCGCCGTGGTGCTAGCCCGTGAAGCCACCGATCACACTGTGCGTAACCGAGAAAAGCTGGAACAGATTTCGGGCTTACCGAACCTGGCTGAGCTGCCCGGCCGGCGTGGCACCGCGCTGCGCTTTGGCGCCGACGTTCAGTTTGATGAGGCCATTCGCAGTTTGCGGACGCGTGTACTCAGGGCGATTGGTCCTGGCGCCAGCCGAATCGCGTTGACGGCGCCTTTCGGCGGTGAGGGAACCACGACGACGGCGGTGAACTTGGCGCGAGCATGCGCCGAAATCGGCGAACATGTCTTGATCGTTGAGGGCGACACCCGTCGACCGGTCATTGCCAGTTTGCTCAACGTGCAGTCCGGAGAGGGGTTAGCCAACGTGCTAGCCAACCCCGACGAGGCTGCCGAAGCGGCCAAGCCCACGCCAATTCCCGGATTGTCTGTCCTTGCGGCCCGAACTTCTCGCAGCGAGACGCCGCCGTGCAGTGCGTACCCGCCGGAGGTGTTGGACAAAGCGCTGCTGGAGTCCTCCGTGATTTATGACCGGACGCTGGTGGACACCCCGCCGGTACTGGCGACGGCGGACTCCGATTTGCTGGCTGGTGCTGTTCACGCCACCGTAGTAGTTGTTCGGGCTCGGCGTACCACCGAGGATGAACTCACCGATGCCCTGAGTGCGCTGCGGGCCGCCGGTGCTCGCGTTGTGGGTACGGTGCTCACCGATGCGCGGATAGCCCGAACTGCGAAGGCTTCGGCCCGAGCGTACTGGGCAAAAATCGGCAAACCGGTGTGATTCCGCTACTGCGGTACTAGCGGGATGCCCGCATGAGTTCACGGCGCCCATTACGGGTGCTCGTCGTCGGTCCGGCGCCGGTGGGGCTTACCAGCCGCGGCGGCACTCAAACGGTGGTCGCGCTGATGGCCGCACATCCCGACGAGCGAATGTGCATCACCATGGTGGTGACCTATCTCGACCGGGTGGTCTGGCAGCGGCTTGCCATCGGTGTCTATGGAATGCTGCGCGCCGCGTGGCTGGTGTTGCGTGGTCGCGCGGACATCATGCATGTCCACTTGACGCATGGTGGCAGCGTGGTGCGCAAGGCTGTGCCGTTGTTAGCGGCAAGGTGGGTTGGCGTGCCGACGATTGTGCACGGGCATAGCTATGACTTTGGTGGCTGGTTTGACCGGTTGCCGACATGGGGCCAGCTAGCGGTGCGACGCATGCTCATCGCCGATCACTGGCTGGTACTGGGTGATCGGTATGTCGATGAGTATGCGAGTCGGCTGCGCATACCCGATGGGCGGATTAGCGTGCTGCATAACGCCGTCCGGGTTGTCGACACTGCGGTAACTCAGTTAGGAATCGAACGCGTGCATGCGGTAGCGCTTGGCCGGTTGGGCATACGTAAGGGCAGCTATGACGTGATTGCTGCGGTCAGTACGCTCGACGAGACTGTGCGTAGCCGGCTGCACGTCACGCTTGTCGGTGACGGAGAGGTTGATGCGGTACGAGCTGCGGTCACTGCGGCTCGGCTTGACGAGACGATTTCTGTGTTGGAGTGGCTCACTCCGGCAGCGCGCGACGAGCTGCTTGCCTCCGCCCATATTTTTGTTCTGCCTAGCCGGGACGAAGGCCTTCCGATGGCGCTGTTAGAGGCGATGGCTTACGGTTTGGCTCCGATAACAACGACCGTCGGCAGCATTGGCGAAGTGGTCACCGACCAGATCAACGGTATCGTGGTGCAGCCCGGGGTGCCCAGTCAGATCGCTGACGCGTTGACCACGCTGGTCAATGACGAGGGCTTACGCAGCCGCTTGGGCACAGCCGCACGCGATCGAGTGGGCGAGTTCGGGCTGGACTGTTGGTACCGGCGGCTGGCGCTCTTGTGGACCGAGCTAGCGCGCAAGTCGCCGGTGCTGCGGTGAGGATCTCCAGCCAGTTTCGGTATCGGCTATTGCAGCAGCTGATCGCTCCTGGCCATTATCGCCGACGTGGCGGCATGGTCAGCGACTGCCAGTAAGTCTCCAACCACTCGGTCAGCTCACGGGCTTGGCCTAGCGCATTGGCCGGAACTGTTCGAGACCGAGCTGTTGTGATGGCTGCCGCTAGCTCCGCTATTTCGTGGACCACGGTGGCCAGCCCGGCGGCTCCCAGCTTCTCGGCGAACGGTAGCTGATGCTCGTCGACATGTTCCCCGCGCCGGGAGCAGCGGGGGACCAGCACCGGGTGTTTGCCCTCCTCGATGCAGAGCAGGGCCGATCCTGCGCCGGCGTGGGTGACAACCACCGAAGCCTGCCGAATTTGCTCGCGGACCTCCCCGAAAGACAGGAAACGCTCGAATCGGATGTGGCGTGGCTGGTACTGGCAGGTTCCCAGCTGGACAAAAAAGTCTTCCCGAACTTCTCCCGTCCGGGCTAGCTCGTCGATCCCGCGGGCTAGCCGGTCAAAGGGATGCACTTCCATCCCCATAATCACAAAGATCACACGATCCTCCCGTGGTACTCCGCCCGAGAGAGCTGATCGGCCAGCTCAGGCCATTGGGTGAGGAAGTGGGAGGCGAAGGGCCGCACCATCCGAGCGGTGAGCGAGAGTTTGGTGATCCGGGTGATGGATTCGATGAAAACGGTGGGGATACGCAAGAGCCAGGCCAGCCAGAGGAAGGGAGCGGCCACCCCTGAGCCGGTAGTCAAAATCATGGTAGGACGGTGGCGGATCAGCAACCGCAGCGCCAGCACCAGGTTGCGTAACAGGTTGGGGATGTTACGCACAGTGGGGTGAGCCGCCCAGTAAACTGTGTGTTCGTCACGCAACAGGAAGCGGGCGTCGGCGGTCCCGAAACTCACCCAATAGCGATTCTTGTTCTGCCAGAACTCCCGCAGGCAGAGCATCTCGTAGAGGTGTCCGCCGGAGGATGCGATGAGCAGCAGCCGACCCCGGTCGCTGACCTCTTTCGGCCGCGCATACGACATGCAGGGATAGTAGACGGCGGGGGAGAAGGGCGCCGACGTTGATTCGAACGGCCATAGTTGGTCTCGGCAAAATGGGTTTGTCGCACCTGGCCATCCTTCGCGCGCACCCGGACCTCGAGGTTGTTGGCATCTGCGATTCGGCTGGCTATGTGCGTGACGTTCTCGCTAAATACACTGGCCTACCCTGCTACGACGACTTTGATCGGCTGCTGGTTGATGCCAGACCCGAAGCGGTGGTTATTGCGGTCCCCTCGCGGCTGCATGCGCCGATGGTGGAGAAGGCCTTGATGCGCGGGGTGCATGTTTTCTGCGAGAAGCCCTTTGTCCTCGATGTGACCGCCGGCGAGCGCTTGGCAGTATTAGCCGAGAGCCAGCAGCTGGTTACTCAGGTTGGCTATCACAACCGCTTTATCGGCACCTTCAAAGAGGCGGCGCGGATCGTCGGTTCGGGCGTACTTGGGCACATTCATCATGTGCGTGCGGAGGCCTATGGCCCGGTTGTTCTTCGCCCGAAGGGGACCACGTGGCGTGGGGCTAAGGCCGAAGGTGGGGGTGCCCTTTATGACTATGCGTGCCACGCTCTGGACCTGACCAACTTCATCGTTGGCGTCCCGCATGCGGTCGATGGAGTGGTCCGCCAGAGTATTTTCTCGCGTGACGTTGACGATGAGGTCTACGCAACTCTGCGTTATCGCAACGGTGCCAGCGGCCAGCTCTGCGTGAACTGGAGCGACGAGAGCTTCCGGAAAATGTCGACGAAAGTGTCGGTGTGGGGAACAAACGGTCGCGTCATTGTCGATCGGCAGGAGTGCCAAACCTATCTGCGTGAGTGCCGTCCTGAGCTCCCCGAATTGGCAACGGGCTGGACGATTCGATACACGACTGACCTCACCGAGGAGGTCTGGTACTACCTGCGTGGTGAGGAGTACTCGGCGCAGATTGACTATTTTGCTACCAGTGTGCGGACGAACCGAGTCAATGGTGAGAACACATTTCGTTCAGCACTCGATGTTGACCGGGTGCTTGACATGATTACTCATGCCGAGCACGGCCCGTGCACCGCGCAGCTGCCGCCGTTAACCCGGGATGGGTCCCCGCGGAGTTCTTTTCGGCGCCGTATTGCTGCGCGCATAAAGAAAATAGCCACCGCGAAGGCGTTATGACTATGGACCGCGTACTTTTCGGAGATAACCAATTTTTTGGCGTCAATCATATGTCCGAAGAGAAAGCTCGGGCACAGGCGATGCGATTCCAGCATCTCCCGGCTGTTCTGGCGACACTTGACGATGCCTATCATGAAGGAATCCGCACGTTCGTGTGTACAACTCACGATCGTGTTGGCGAAATTTGTGATCATTTTCGAGCCAACAAAAGCCAATACCCTGACTATATTTTTTACCCGGGTATGCCCTACGCCCATAAGTACGCCAATGCAGTGACCGAGTTCGGGCTGATCGAAGCGCTTCGAAAATTCTTGCCGGACACGGGGGCGGTCAAATCAATGTTTAAGGGTGGCGTCGCCATCGCCAGCAAGGACGTCGAATCCTTGATGCAGCTCCTCGTTGACGCCGAGATGAAGATGTTCGCAGGACTCTCGACACCGGTAATTTTCCTGCAGAACGTGCTTACCGATTTAATCCTCGGTCTTGGTATGAACGAAATTTTCGGGTTATTTGCTGACCACGTGAAGCGTCAATACCAGGCTGAGCCGGGCTTTATGACGATGAACCTCCCGCGCCTGCTGGATGCACTGGATAAACAGGGCATCGAAAACCCTATCGTGTGCGCCAACTTCAACAAAATCGGCTTCCGGATGTGCGGAGGAATAGAGCTATATGAGAAAACCATCCGAGAGCGCCGTTGCCGGCTGATCGCGATGTCGGTTTTTGCTTCCGGTGCTATTCCGCCGCGTGCGGCGATCGAGTATATATGCCGGCAACCGCAGATTCAGTCGATTGTTTTTGGCGCGTCCAGCCGGGTGAATATTCGGGCGACAAAGTTGTTAATTGACGAACTGTGGTAATGCGGTATTTCGGCAGGAGTGGGCCCGCGGCGATGTGCATGGCCGTGCTCAGGGCAGATTGGACCTGGTTGCAGTGGTCAGCGCCGGTGGCAGATGGTCGCCGCCGTGATCGGTTTCCTGGTCGCTATCTTTCGACCTGCGGCCCAGTCCGGCGAAACCCATCGTCGCTCCCAACGCTAGGCCGAGTCCCAAGGCGTCTACGGGCATCTCCGGTAATGGCCAAACAGCGGATATCGCTAGCAGTCCGGCCGCGACCGCTGCGCTAATCTTTGCCGGCGCCGCCGCGCAACGCAGCGCCAGGATCACCGGAGTGAGTGCGAACAACGCGAAGGCGGCCATGCCTACCGCGCCGGCTTTGGTTAACCACCACAGGTAGAAGTTGTGGGAGTAGGCAGGGTACAGCGTCGCATGGAACTCGTCGTCACCGTTCGGTGGCTGATAGGGGTAGCCCAAGCCATGGCCAAACACCGGGGCCGCGGCAATAGCTTCCTTCAGGAGGTTGACTTCGCGTAGTCGTTCCAGCGCCGAATCGTCCACCGCGAGCGCGCTTGACGAAACTCCGCCGAGTACCCGCTCGTGGAAAGCAGTGAACTGATCGCTGAGCCATGCTCCAGTCTTCGACTGTTGCAGCAAAAACAGCAGCCCGGGTACCGTCACCGCAATGATGCCCGCGCTGATTGCGGTGGCGGTGACTGTTCGGCGCAAAGTGGTCCAGCTCAAATTGGCAAGGAAAGCGACCGCAGCGGCCACCGCCATAGAAATCAGTGTGTTACGGGAGAAAGATAGAAGCGAAATGAGCACCGCCGGCAGGCCGAAGCTGAGGTACATGATGGGTCTCATACGGCCGATGATGGCGATGGCGACCAGTGCGCTCAGCACAGCGGTAGCCGGTGTTTGGGTGGCGAGAATGATCCGCACGGCCTGGCCGGCGCCGGTGGTCTCTTCCAGGCTTTCCGCTCGGCCAGCTAGTCGGACGGCATGCAACGAACTGACAACTGCCATGCCTGCCGAAAACCAGAGCGTCACCAGGAGGACCCGGATCGACCAGGTGACGTAATTGCCATAGACGACTAGTAAAGCCAACATGAACCCGATGGCCATTTCAAGCATGACGGTCGATTCCCGCATCACCACCAAGTCACGTTGTCCAGTAGCGAATCCGGTAGCGGTGGCGCACAACACCGTAAACACGATGATTCCCGGTAACAAGTAATCGGAGAACCGCAGTCTTACCTTGGGGATCAGGTAGCAGATGGCCAGCACCGCAGTTATTTGGTACGCGTAGATCGTTACTGGGCCAACGACCTTGCCGACATGCAAGTTTTGGGGCAGTGCGGCGAACGCTCCAAACAGCGTAACCCCTACCATCCCTTCGGGTTTCACCCAATACACCACCACGCAAAACAACGCAGCGGTGAGCAGGATGCCCTCGGTGGTTCGGCGCACCGCGAGTATGCCGAACACGAAGCATCCGAACAGGAACATCGCCAGCTGAGCTCCGCCCATGGCCAAGCGGTAGCGGCCTCGTAGATACAGGATCATCCTGGCTCGCTGCTCTTCGCCCGTGCCCCAGGCTCTTTAGGCGGGGTGTCAGGTTGGGCGATCCTTATTGGGCGGCGGCCGAGTTGACCTGAATGGGGTTGACGCGGGTCCGCGGATGCCACGGGGTGAGGTTTGTCAACGGTGCGGACTTTCCCCATCGTCCGCACCGCGTGAACAGTGATTTTCGTAGCAACTGAGTCGACCTTGATGCCACCATTTTAGAGGACATGGACCAGCCGCTGGAATTCGCTGGTCTGCGCGGAGATGAGTTTGGGCGCTTCGCCGGGCGCCGGTACTTTATTCGGCAGGAGAGTGCGTTGAGCCAGGTCGATCCGCCCGAGAAGGTAGGGCCATCACGACGCAGCGAACTGCCATGGGGGCATTCATGAGGCATGTTGAATTAGACGGACCGAAGCTGCACGTGAGTGCGGTCGGCTTTGGATGTGGCGGGCTCATGCAGTCGCCCTACCGAAAAGAGCGGATGGCTGTCCTTGGTAGTGCAGTAGACAACGGGATTACGCACTTTGACACCGCACGCATGTACGGCCTTGGGATGGCGGAAGCCGAGCTTGGCGCATTCTTGCGCACTATCAGACGTGACAGTGTGACCGTTGCCACCAAATTCGGTATTGATGCTGTTGGTTCAGCTCAACGTTTTGGACGTTTTCAAGCTCCAGCCCGCGCGTTACTCCGTAGGGCGCCGGCAATTCGGCGTGTTATTAAACGAAGTCAAGACGCGTTTGCCACCGCCCGAACGTATGACGCGGCGACGGCGGCCCGCAGTCTTGACCAGAGCCTCACGGCGCTCAACGTTGATTACATTGACATCTTGTTTGTGCACGCCCCACGGCCTACGGACATAGTGCACGGCGATGAACTCCGACACTTTTTCGAGAATGCCCGCCAGCAGGGCAAAATTCGTGCGTGGGGGGTCTCCCAAGATGAGGGAATGGATGTAGACATCGCCGGGCAGTTTGGCCCCGACGGGGTAAGCCAACTTCAGGGCAGTCTCCTCAATCCTGCGCCGCGTTCCGCCGACATTGCCTTCGGCGTGCTGGCACAGCCGCATGCCGTGCTTTCGGCTGCGCTGCGCTCCGATCGGCAGTTAGCCCAGCATTGGCGCGAAGTTCTGCAGAGAGATCCGCTGGCTTCCGGCGTACTCTCGACGCTGCTCCTGGCTTCGGCCACGACCGCATTGAACTGCCGCGCGATCCTCTACAGCACCACCAAGCCCCACCGGATTGCTGAAGCAGCACATGCCGTCGCGTCGCCTCCAGACGCTGATGTGCTGACCCGGTTTAGCGTTCTTGTAGAAGATTTCAGAAAAGTTCACCGCGGATGATCCGCAAACCGGGAGAGTTTTCCCACGGCGCCACCATTGACACCGATGTTGTGGTGATCGGCGCAGGTCCGATTGGCATCGTCACGGCACTTGAACTTGCTCACGCTGGCATTACGGTGGCGCTCATTGAAAGTGGTCTGGAACGCAACGACACCGCTTCCCAGGATTTGTCCACTCTGGACTCCCGGCATGAGGATTTCTTCCACGCTCGAAGCCAGCTTTGGGTTCGTCGGCAGGTGGGCGGAACTACCGCGCTATGGGGCGGCCGCTGCGTCAACTACGACCCTCTCGATTTCGAGGACCGCCCGATTACGGCGTGCGCACCCTGGCCGATTCGCTACGCAGACGTCGAACCCTACCTCCAGCAGGCCTGCGATTGGGCGGCTTGCGGCCAAGCCGTATTCAATGCGCGGCAAATCCCGGAGTTGGCGGCCACGGATATGGTGCCCGGACTTCCTGACGGAGAAATCCGTACCACCGACCTTGAGCGGTGGTCATTGCCTACACGTTTTGGTCGAGAATATCACGAGCAACTGCGAGATGCGTCAGCCCTGACCGTATGGACCGGACTTACCTGCACCGAAATCGTGACGGCTGAAGCCGGCGACGTGGTAGATCACCTGGTGGTCAAGACACTCGATGGGCGAAGCGGGCGGGTGGTTGCGGCGGATTACATCATTGCCGCTGGTGGGTTAGAAACGACGCGTTTGCTTCTGGCATCGGATCGCCATCATCGGACTGGGCTGGGAAACGCGGGTGGACACCTAGGGCGCTGGTACATGTCTCACGTTGAGGGCAGGGTCGCCGAAGCGCAGTTCCATACTGATGATGTCATTTACGAGCATGAGCGAGACAAGGATGGGGTGTACGTTCGGCGGCGCTTCACCTTCAGTCCGCAACTTCAGCGCGAACGGGGCTTGCCAAATGCTGCCGTCTGGTTAGTGAACCCGCCGATCAGCGACCCCACTCACGGTAGTGGCATTTTGTCTGGGGTCTACCTGACGTTGATCTCGCCAATTGGGCGTTTTCTGCTGGCCGCGGCGATTCGTGAGGCGCACACCGTGCGGGATGGACCTCGGCGGGTTTTTGCGCACCTCGGGAATATTCTGGCTGACCTATTGCCGTCGATCCGATTTGCCGTCGCGTTTTCCTGGGCCAGGTTTTTCCGGTCCGGCCGCAAAGCGCCGGGCTTTTTCGTCCGAAGTGCCAACAATCGGTATCCGCTGCACTATCACGGTGAGCATCTTCCGCACTGGGATAGTCGGGTTGAGCTCACCGATGAGCGCGATGCACTGGGCATGCGGCGGATTCGCACCCATATTCACTTTTCTGATGCCGATATCGGCAGCGTCGGCAAGGCAATGCGCTTAATCGACGAGCATCTTCGCCGGCACGGTGTCGGACAGGTGAACTGGCTCACCGACGACAGCGAGAGCTCAGTACGTCGTTTTTTAGCTGCCCACGCTGGGTTTCATCAAGCCGGCACGACCCGGATGTCGCATGCACCGGAAGGCGGCGTTGTGGATCGTCATCTTCAAGTTCACGGAGTGCGTGGTCTTTATGTGGCGAGCACATCGGTGTTGCCGACCTCAAGCCAGGCTAATCCGACGCTTCTGGGAATTGCGCTGGGCATTCGACTCGCTAGGCGCCTTGCGGGGGCTCGGGCCGAAGAAGGATGACGAAGGATTTGCTGGGAATGTGTGCTGTTACGCGGCACTGGTTCTGGGCAGGGGCATCGCGTTGACGTCGAAAGCGGGAGTGGATGTCAAATTGGTTGCGTGACGTTGCGACGGACGTCAATTCGACACGGTCGCTGTCGGGCCGCGCCCGAACACGGCGATGGCAACACCTTATTGAGATCTTTCCAGCTTTTTCGGAGATGCGAGTGTTGGATCTGGGCGGCACACCCGATTCCTGGCGCCTCGCCCCAGTGCTCCCCAAGTCAGTGACCACAGTGAACCTACTGCCCTTGGCGTCATCGGCTGCCGGTATTACCGCGATCCACGCAGATGTGTGTGATCTGCCCAGCGCAGTCACGAGTGAACGATTCGATCTGGTGTTCTCCAATTCGCTTCTGGAACATCTGGGTGGTCATGCGCGGCGCCAACAATTCGTCGACCACGTCCATTCGCTTGCGGATCGGCATTGGGTGCAGACGCCGTACCGCTATTTTCCGGTGGAACCGCACTGGCTCTTCCCAGGTATGCAGTGGTTACCGTACGAGGTGCGCGTGCAGATATCGATGCGGTGGAACCGCGGCCACATTCGGACGTATACCCGTGCGGACGCGCAAGAACAGGTTGATGAGATCGATTTAATCGGTATTGCGCAGATGCGACGCTATTTCCCGTCATCGATCATCTGGTACGAGCGATTCGCCGGACTGGTCAAATCATTGGTCGCCATCCGAACTCGAGCGACGTGAGCGGGGCCAATCCGGTCAGTGCTGGCCGGCCGCTACTGCGGTGAGTATCTCCACCAAGCGATCCGCCACCCGGTCGACGCTGCATCGCTGTTCGTACTGGCGCGCCGCCCCGGCGCCGAGCTGCGCTGCGGTAGACGGATCGGCCAGCATTGCGAAGGCGTTCACTAGCCCCGCAACGTCAGCTACCGC
>JAIENC010000047.1 GCA_019751635.1 Mycobacteriaceae bacterium | reverse complement strand
TCGCGCCGATCTCATTGGCCAACACATCGGCGAGACTGAGGCCAAGACCAACGCGATCATCGACAGCGCCCTCGACGGTGTGCTGTTCCTCGACGAGGCCTACGCGCTGGTCGCTACCGGTGCCAAAAATGATTTCGGGCTGGTGGCCATCGATACCTTGTTGGCCCGGATGGAAAACGACCGGGATCGGCTAGTGGTTATTATCGCCGGTTACCGCGCCGACCTGGACAAATTCCTGGATACCAACGAGGGCTTGCGATCACGTTTTACCCGCAGCATCGACTTCCCCTCATACGCTCCATCCGAGCTGGTCGAGATTGCCCACAAGATGGCCGAGCAACGTGACAGCCGTTTTGAACCGGCCGCGCTGGCCCAGCTGCAGAAGCTCTTTACCTATCTGGCGGAATCATCGACACCAGACAGCAATGGCATTGTGCGACGCAGCCTCGACGTTGCCGGCAACGGTCGGTTTGTGCGCAACATTGTTGAACGCTCCGAAGAGGAACGTGAGTTTCGCCTTGACCATTCCGAACAGGCCGGAACCGGTGAGTTCAGCGACGAGGAACTCATGACGATCGTCGATTGCGACGTCGAGAAATCGGTGCTGCCGTTGTTGGGCGGCTTAGGCTTGTCGGTACCGGCATGAAGCCCGATGAACCTGGCCACGTCTCTTACCGCCGCAGCTTTGTTACCCGCCATCAAGTAACCGGCTGGCGGTTTGTGATGCGCCGAACTGCCTCCGGGATTGCGCTGCATGACACCCGCATGCTTGTCGAACCCTTGCGCACTCAGTCCCGGGCGGTGTTGACCGGTGTGCTGGTGTTGGTCACCGGTTTGGCGGGCTGTTTCGTGTTTTCGTTGCTCCGACCCAGCGGCGCGGCCGGCAACAGCCCGGTGCTCGCGGACCGATCGACCGCGGCGCTGTATGTGCGTGTTGGGGAGAAGCTGCACCCGGTGCTCAATCTGACCTCAGCCCGGTTGATTGTTGGTCGGCCGGTCAACCCCACCACGGTAAAAAGTAGTGAACTGGACAAGTTTGCACGCGGCAACCTGATTGGCATTCCGGGTGCGCCGGAGCGAATGGTGCAAAACACCTCTTCAGATGCCAACTGGACGGTATGCGACTCCGTCGATGTCTCGGCTGCTCATGCTGAGCACAGCACGGGCGTTACCGTCATCGCCGGCATTCCAGACAGTTCCTCGGTTAGCCATGGCGTGCGCGCTGCCGAACTTGAGTCCCAACAAGCGGTTTTGGCGCATCACGCTGATGGGGCTGGGGCCAGCACCTGGTTGCTGTGGGGTGGTCGCCGCAGCCGGATCGATCTCGCTGATCACGCGGTGACCAGCGCCTTGGGTCTTGATGTTCACGATCGAGTTGTGCCGCGTCCTATTGCCGCAGGACTGTTTAACGCGATACCCGAAGGGTTGCCGTTAACGGCGCCGGCTATCCCGGAAGCCGGAAACCCCGCCAGTTTCGCGGTGCCCGCACCAATCGGCGCGGTGGTGGTGGCCCATGGGTTGGACAGCACCGTCAACAACGGTGTGCTGTATTACGCCGTGTTACCCGATGGTCTGCAGCCCATCACGCCGGTGCTGGCGGCGATCCTGCGTAACACCAATTCCTATGGTCTTGCTCAGCCGCCGCAGCTCGGTGCCGACGAGGTGGCCAAGATGCCGGTGTCGCGAGGGCTGGACCTGACGCGCTACCCTGCCCAACGAGTCAGTGTGCTCGCCTCCAACGAAGCGCCGGTGACCTGCGCGTATTGGCGTAAGCCGGCGAAGGCCGCGGCTAGTTCACTGACCTTACTGGCTGGTTCAGTGCTGCCGGTGTCGGAGTCAACGCAGGCCGTCGAGCTGGTGGGCGGTGGCACTGATAGCGAAAGTGGCACCGCGACTCGGGTGGTGTTGGCTCCGGGAACTGGCTATTTCAGCCAGACCGTGGTTGGCCAGACAGCATCAGCTGGCGGATCACTATTCTGGATTGCCGATACCGGGGTGCGGTACGGCATTGATACGGAAGCCCCCGAGGGAAATTTGTTAACCAGCGGAGCGGCGACCGGTAAAACCGTTGCAGCGCTTGGTTTGCGGCCACCGCCAGTGCCGATTCCGTGGTCGATACTGGTGCTCTTTGCGCCTGGCCCGACGCTGTCACGGGCCGATGCGCTGCTGGCGCACGATGGCCTGCCGCCAGATGCCCAACCTGGTCACCCGGTAGCGGCTTATGGGGGAGAAGACCGATGAGCAGATTGATTTTTGAGGCTCGTCGGCGACTACCGCAGCCGGCTACCCGCCAGGGTGCCATCACCATCGAGGCGCCCCCCGAACTGCCCAGGGTGGTACCGCCGTCGTTGCTACGTCGTGCACTGCCTTTCCTGATCGTCGCTTTGATCGTGGGCATGATCGTCGCGATGTTTGCCACCGGGATGCGCATGCTCTCACCGCAAACCTTGTTCTTCCCCTTCGTGCTCCTCCTTGCTGCCACCGCGCTTTATCGGGGCGGCGACAACAAGATGCGCACCGAAGAAGTTGACGCCGAACGAGCCGACTACTTGCGGTACTTGTCGGCTATCCGGGACACCATCCGTACTCAGGCGGCCCAGCAGCGCGAGGCCGCGCAGTGGTCGCATCCTGAGCCGACGGACCTGGCTGGGGTGCCCGGGACCCGC
Organism: Mycobacteriaceae bacterium; assembly: GCA_019751635.1. Lineage (GTDB taxonomy): Bacteria > Actinomycetota > Actinomycetes > Mycobacteriales > Mycobacteriaceae > Mycobacterium. The sequence goes on along the minus strand of JAIENC010000047.1, from coordinate 12,710 downwards.
CGGCTGTGGGAGCGTGACCCGCATGACACTGATTTTCTGGTGGTGCGAGTCGGCCGGCATTCGGCTGGCTTAGCGACGGCGCTGCGGGTTAACCAGACCGCTGAAGAGATTGATCTGGAGCCGGTGTCGCACAGCGCATTACGCGGCCTATTGGACACTCATCGAGTGGTTCGCGACATACCGGTCGGTATCGAGTTAACCAAACTATCGCGGATTACCGTGTTGAGTGACGCCGCAGACGAAGTGCGGTCGGCGTTGCGGGCCTGGCTGGCTCAAGCGGTAACGTGGCACGACCCAACGGTATTCGGGGTGGCGCTGGCTAGCCGTGACCTGGAGACCCCGGATTGGTCCTGGCTCAAATGGTTGCCGCATGTCGATATTCCTGGCCAGCTTGATGGTGTTGGTCCGGCACGTTTCTTGACTACCGACCCTGACGAGCTGGTCACGGTGCTGGGCCCGATGCTCGTGGATCGACCAGCATTCGGGAGCCATCCGGTAGATCCGCTGCGGCACCTGGTGATCATCGTGGATGATCCGGACTACGACGTGAGTGGTTCGCCCCTCGGAGTTGACCGTGCCGGAGTCACCGTGATCCACAGAGGCGCCGCAGCCCCACACCGCGAACAGTATTCAGATCCAGAAAGACCGATCCTGCGCATCGAGCGCAACAGCATTGACCGGTGGCAGACGGGCGGCTGGCAACGGTATATCGATCATGCCGACCAGCTCACTGCCGACCAGGCCAGCCAGTTAGCTCGCCGGTTGGCCCGCTGGGATTCCAACCCCACCCACGTCGGGTTGCGGTCGGCGGCCACTCGTGGCGCGAGCTTCACCACGTTGTTGGGTATCGGCGATGCCTCCCGCCTCGATGTGCCCACGCTCTGGGCGCCGCGCTGCCGTGACGACGAACTGCGTGTTCCGATCGGCGTTACCGCGACCGGCGAACCACTGATGTTCGATCTCAAAGACGAAGCCGAGGGCGGGATGGGGCCGCACGGCTTGATGATCGGCATGACCGGTTCCGGCAAGTCGCAGACTCTGATGTCAATCCTTTTGTCGCTGTTGACCACTCACTCTGCCGACCGACTGATCGTCATCTATGCCGACTTCAAGGGGGAGGCCGGCGCGGACAGTTTCCGGGATTTCCCGCAGGTTGTTGCGGTGATCTCGAATATGGCCGAGAAAAAATCCATGGCAGACCGTTTCGCGGATACCTTGCGCGGCGAGGTCGCCCGGCGGGAGGCGCTACTACGCGAGGCGGGCCGGCGGGTTCAGGGCAGTGCATTCAACTCGGTGACCGAGTATGAGGCCGCTCGCGAGACGGCGCCAGCAGCGGGACATGACTTACCGCCGATCCCCACCCTGTTGGTGGTCGCCGATGAATTCACCTTGATGCTGGCCGATCACCCCGAATACGCCGAACTGTTTGATTACGTAGCCCGCAAGGGCCGTTCGTTTCGCATCCATATCTTGTTCGCATCCCAGACCCTGGACGTCGGCAAGATCAAGGACATCGACAAAAACACCTCGTATCGCATCGGGCTGAAAGTGGCCAGCCCCAGCGTTTCTCGCCAGATCATTGGTGTCGAGGACGCCTACCATATTGAGCCCGGTAAAGAGCACAAGGGTGTGGGCTTTTTAGTCCCAGCACCTGGTGCCGCGCCGATCAAGTTCCGCAGCACCTACGTGGACGGTATCTACGAACCGCCCCAGGTTTCTCCGACTATGGTGATGCCCTCGATGCCCGGCCCGCAGTTGTTCATCGCGGGGCGTGTTGAGCCGGATCCGGAGACCGTGATCGCCAGCAGCGCAGCGGAAGAACCTGCCGATCCGCCTCGCAAGTTGATTGCCACCATTGGTGCGCAGCTGGCGCGTTATGGTCCGCGTGCTCCGCAGCTGTGGCTGCCACCGTTAGAAGATCCAATTCCGTTGCGCCAGTTAATTGCTCGCTCAGGGATAGCGCAGCGGCAGCGTCGCTGGCCGTTGGGTGAGATCGACAAACCCTTCGAGATGCGCCGCGCGCCGCTGATATTCGATGCGACGTCGGCCGCCGGCAATATGGTGATTCACGGTGGGCCGAAGTCGGGTAAAACCACTGCGCTGCAAACATTGATCATGTCGGCCGCACACTTGCATTCACCGCGTGATGTCACGTTCTACTGCCTCGATTACGGTGGCGGCCAACTCCGGGTACTGCAGGGGCTGGCGCACGTCGGCAGCGTGGCCTCACCGTTGGAGACTGAACGTATTCGTCGCACGTTTGGTGAGTTAGACCAGCTGTTGCGGTCCCGGCAGGAACATGAAGTTTTCCAGGATGATGGCACGCGCGCCGAGTGGCAGGACGGGTTCGGTGAGGTATTCCTGGTCATCGACAACTTGTATGCCTTCGGCCGCGACAATACCGACCAGTTCAACACCCGAAATCCTTTGCTCGCCAAGGTAACTGAACTGGTCAACATCGGGTTGTCCTATGGCATTCATGTGGTCATCAGCACCGGAAGCTGGCTGGAGATACCGTTGGCCATGCGAGACGGCCTTGGGCTGCGGTTAGAGCTGCGGCTGCACGATCCGCGCGACAGCAATGTGCGAGTGGTCGGAGCCCTGCGCCGTCCGGCGGAAACTGTCCCGCACGATCAGCCGGGACGTGGATTGACCGCGGCTGCCGAGCATTTCCTGTTCGCTGCCCCGGAGCTGGACCAGATAGCGGCGATCAATGCTCGTTATCCGGAGCTGACGGCACCGCCGGTACGTTTGCTGCCGACCAACCTTGCGCCGCAGGCGTTGCAAGCCAGTGGCGGGCTGTATCGGGGAGCCGACCATATCGTCATTGGCCAGCGTGAAGAAGACCTAGCCCAGGTTGCCCTGGACTTCGCCGAGAACCCGCTGCTGATGGTCTTCGGAGACACCAAGTCCGGCAAAACCACCTTGTTGCATCACCTGATTCGGACCATTCGCGAACACTCCACCCCGCAGCAGGTGGCGTTCACTGTGCTGGACCGCCGGCTGCATCTGGTCGACGAACCGCTTTTCCCGGACAATGAATACACCGCGAACATCGACCGGGTTACCCCCGCCATGCTCGGACTTGCCCATCTCCTTGAGTCACGGCGGCCACCGGCCAACCTGCCGACTCATGAGCTGGCCAACTGGTCTTACCAGGGGCAGACCCACTACCTCATTGTCGACGATGTTGACCAGATACCGGATACTCCGGCGGTTTCTGGACCTTACGTCGGCCAGCGGCCCTGGACCAGCCTCATCGGTCTGTTGGCGCAAGCTGGGGATCTAGGGTTGCGGGTGATTGTCACCGCCCGGGCGACCGGTTGCGCACACGCGTTGATGACCAACCCGCTGCTGCGCCGACTCAACGACTTGCAAGCAACAACACTGATGTTGTCCGGCAATCCCACCGACGGTGGGAAAATCCGCGGTCAACGGTTCGGCCGGTTGCCCGCTGGGCGGGCAATCTTATTGACGGACAACGACATTCCGACTTATGTGCAATTGGTTAATCCGTTGATCGAGCGGCATGTGGCGCTCAAGGCGCAAAACGGCAACCGGGATTAGCTGAGGTTACGGGAAGGGGTATCTGCCATGGCACTGCGAGTGGTTCCCGAAGGGTTGGCTGCCGCTAGCGCGGCAGTGGCAGCATTGACCGCGCGCCTGGCCGCGGCGGAGGCCGCTGCCGCACCGTTGATCACCGCGGTGTTGCCGCCCGGAGCTGATCCGGTTTCAGTGCAGACCGCGGCCGGTTTCAGTGCGCACGGCAGCGAGCATGCCGTCTTGGCGGCCGAGGGGGTGCAACAGCTCGGCCTTTCCGGGGTCGGCGTCGGTGAGTCCGGCGTCAACTATGCCACCGGTGACGCCGAAGGGGCCGCGTCCTACCTGATATAGCGCCGTAGCCCAAAGAACCAATCCCCGCAGAAGGAGAGATCGCGATGAGTTTATTGGATGCCCATATCCCGCAGCTGGTTGCCGCGCAATCGGCGTTCGCCGCCAAAGTAGCGGTGCTGCGGAGCACCATGAGCCAGGCTGAGCAGGAAGCCGTGTCGGCCCAGGCCTTTCACGTTGGCGAGGCTGCGACAGCCTTCCAGGCCGCCCATGCTCGGTTCGTGGAAGCGGCCACCCAGATCAACGCCTTGTTAGATGTTGCCCAAGCCAACCTCGGTGATGCAGCCGGGACCTATGTGGCCGCCGACGGCGCCGCCGCAGCCGGCTACACCGGATTCTGACCCGAATTTGTCCTAGACCAGGAGTTTGCTATGTCGCAGATCATGTACAACTACCCGGCCATGCTCGCCCACGCGGCCGATATGACCGCCTATGCCGGGGCGTTGCAGAGCTTGGGCGCGGAGATCGCCAGCGAACAGGCGACCCTGGCCAGTGCGTGGCAGGGTGATACGGGCATGACCTATCAGGCTTGGCAGGCCCAGTGGAACCAGGCGATGGACGACCTGGTGCGGGCCTATCAGGCCATGGCTGCCACCCATGAAACCAACACCTTGACCATGAGTGCTCGGGATCAAGCTGAGGGTGCTAAATGGGGCTAGATGCATCCCGAACCTAATGCGGTTGAACTGACCGTCGAGCATGCCTGGTTTATTGCGGAAAGCATTGGGGCTGAGACATTTCCGTGGGTGCTAGCGATCACTACGCCGTATCACGATACTGCGCAACGCGGTGCCTGGGCTAGCCGACAGGCCGCCGAATTGCATCGACTGGGCCTGCTGTCGGCAGCGGGTCAGATCACCCCGCAGGTAGCTGATTGGGTGAAGGTGGTGAGTTTTGCTGACCGGTGGTTGGAGCTGCGTTATGTGGGCCCACAGCCGGCCACGGGTAGCCCTGATCTGCTGCGTGGTGTGGTTGCTCGACGTGACGCGGTGACGGATATGACTGTGGTCGCACTGCGCAATGCGCAGCTGATTACCTTCACTGCGCTAGACATCGATGAACCATTAGCGCTAGTACCGGTCCTTAGTGTTGGGTTGGCCAACCGGCCGCCGGCGCAGTTTGATCAGTTCAGTCTGCCGATGCGGGTGGGGGCACGGGCCGACGAGCGGCTCCGGGCGGGGGCTCCGCTAGCCGAAGTCCTTGACTATTTGGGCATTCCGGAGTTAGCGCGGTCCATGGTGGAATCGGTGTTCACTGGGCCCCGTAGTTATGTCGAGATCGTTGCCGGCTGCCGCGGGGACGGTCGGCAGCTGACCACTGAGGTTGGTATGAGTATCGTCGACACCCCCCGCGGCCGTGTTCTGGTCAGTCCGTCACGCGCCTTCGATGGTGAGTGGGTTTCCACCTTTAGCCCCGGCACGCCGGTAGCGATCGCGGCGGCGATCGAGCAACTCACCGCGAACCTGCCCAACGGTCAATCGGTTTGCCGGTCCGCGGGGGTCTTGCAGCCATCGCCGAGCGGTCGCTAGAGCAAAACCACAAGAGAAGCAAGAGATAAGAGATAGCCATGTTGCAGAAACTGCCCCTCCGGGATGCTGAGAGTCGACACCGATGACCGGAACCGTGTTGCCGATTGTCCGGGTCGCGATTCTCACCGAAAACCGGTTAGCCGATATTGCCTTACCCGCAGAGTTACCGCTGCGCGAAATTGTTCCTGCGGTCCAGCGTTTGGTGGGCTCGGCAGGCCGAGAAGAACACGTCGACGATGACGAGGTGGTCGGCTCGCGGGCCACCAACCGGCTCAGCCTAGCGCCCATTGGTGGTGCGCCGTTTAGTCTCGATGCCAGCCTGGACACCGTTGGTGTGGTGGACGGCGATCTGCTCATGCTGCAGGACATGCCGGCCGGCCCGGCGGCACCCGGCATTGTCGAAGACATCGCCGACGCCGCCATGATTTTCTCTCAAGCGCGACGTAAACCCTGGAGCATCAAGCACATTCAACGTGGAGCCACCGCGGCTAGCATTGCTTTGGCTTGGGGGGTAACTGGTTTGGCGGTCACCCATCGGCTTGCCACCGGATCATGGATCGGGCTGCTGGCAGTTGCCGTGATCGCGGTGCTCACCGCGGCGACAGCGTTGTTGAGCGTGACGCGTTCGCCACGTACCAGCTTGGCGTTGTCGATCGCCGCCGGGCTACCCATTGCCGCTGCGTTAGCGCTGTCGGTACCGGGGTCGGCATCGGAAAAGTTTGGTGCGGCCCAGCTGATGCTCGGGGCTGCTGGTGTTGCTGGCTGGTCATTGATCAGCATGCTCTTGCCCAGCCCACAACGTGCCAGAGGTATTGGGTTTTTCACCGCTGCGACGGTTGTCGGAGTTGTCGTGGTATTGGCTGCTGGTGCCGAATTGCTTTGGCGGCCAACGGTATCAAACCTAGGGTGCGGATTGATGGTGGCGGCGCTGTTTATCGTGGTGCAAGCTGCCTCAGGTGCTGCGCTCTGCGCGCGCTTTCCGCTGCCGGTCATCCCCGCGCCGGGCGATCCCACCCCATCGGCGCCGTCGATACGGGTCCTGCAGGACTTGCCGCGGCGGGTACGTGCTGCCGACGCGCATCAAAGCGGTTTCATTGCCGCTGCGGTGCTGCTGAGCGTGCTGGGTTCGGTGGCGCTTGCGGCGCGACCGGAAACGTTGAGTGGCTGGGGTTGGTATGTGGTGGCTGCCATGACGTTCACGGCTGTTTTGCGGGCGCGGATCTGGGATTCGACGGTATGCAAAGCCTGGCTGCTTGCCCAGCCCTATCTGCTGGGCGTGGTTTTGTTGGTGGTGTATACCGCGACTGGACGTTATGGCGCGGCGTGTGGCGCCGGGTTAGCCCTTGGCGTTCTCACCTTGGTATGGGTGATAGTCGCCATGAATCCACCGATCGCTGTGCCGGACAGTTACTCCCTGCCGGTGCGCCGGCTGCTGGGACTGCTCGCTTGGGGACTGGATATCTCTCTCATCCCGGTGTTGGCCTATCTCGTCGGCGTTTTCGGTTGGGTGCTCAATCGATGATCTGGGTGAGGCCAGCCAGGCGGTATGTCCTGACCTTGGCTGCGGTAGTTGCGGTCACCGTGTGGGCCTGCCCGTCGGCTTTAGCGATCGGTCCGCCGGTCGTTGATCCCACGGTGCAGCCACCCAGCGGGGCTGTCGGACCTGTCGAGTCAATGGCGCAGCGCGGTGAATGCGTTATCGCCGGTGTCCTTGAGGGAACCGACCCCCAAGTCTCGACGCTTAGCCAGGAAATGCTGAATCTTACTGCCGCCTGGCAGTTTTCCCGCGGCGAAAATCAAACGGTAGCCGTGATAGACACCGGGGTCAGTCCGGGGCCGAGACTGCCCAATGTTGATGGCGGTGGCGACTATCTGGCATCGACCAACGGCCTTACCGACTGCGACGGACACGGAACCCTAGTGGCTGGCATCATTGCTGGTCAACCTGGTGAGGATGGTTTTTCTGGGGTCGCGCCCGCGGCTCGAGTGTTGGCTATTCGGGCGGTATCAAAGAAGTTCTCGCCGCGAAGTGTCGGTACCGGTGACCCGATGCTGGCACGTGTTTCGCTCGATATCGACGTGGTAAGTCGGGCGATTGTGCACGCCGCCGACCTTGGTGCGCGAGTCATCACAGTAGCGACAGCCCTCTGCGTGCCCGCCGATCGCAACATTGATCAGTCCGGGCTGGGCGCGGCGTTACGGTACGCGGCGATCGATAAAGACGCCGTGGTAGTGGCCGCAGCCGGCGATAGTGAGCAGACCGGATCCGACGGTGGTGGCAGCTGCGAATCCAATCCGATCACCGACCTGAGTCATCCCGGTGATCCGCGAAACTGGGCTGGTGTCGCGTCGATCTCGATTCCGTCGTGGTGGCAGCCCTACGTTTTGTCGGTTGGTTCGCTGGCCGCGGATGGAGGGCCCTCGCGGTTCACCATGGCCGGCCCCTGGGTGGGTATTGCCGCTCCCGGTGAAAACCTAGTGTCGGTGAGCAACGGCGACGGTGGCGGGTTGGCTAACGGGCTGCCCAACGACCGCAAGCACCTGGCGCCGCTTAATGGCACCGGTTATGCGGCCGGCTACGTGTCCGGCGTGGCTGCCCTGGTGCGCAGCAAATATCCTGATTTGACTGCGGTACAGGTGGTGCAGCGCATTACCGCCACCGCGCACCGTGGTGCGCGAGCCCCCTCCAACATTATCGGCACCGGCACTGTGGATCCGGCCGCGGCCTTGACTTGGACACTGCCTGCCGGCGCCACCCCAGACAAGCCTTCGGTGCGGTCGGTTGTGGCTCCGGTGGAACCGGCACCGAAAGATCGCCGACCAGTAGTTGTTGCGTTCGCCGGGACGGCGGTGCTGGCGGTGCTTGTCGCCGTCGTCGCCGCGATTGCTGTGGTGCGTGCGCGTCGTAAGGAGGAGTCCACATGCTGATCCGGATGGCGCAGCGCAGCCGCATCGTTTGGCCAGGCCGCGGCAGGATCGTGCTGGCGCTGCTGGTGGGGATACCCGCAGCCATGGCATACCCCTGGCATGGCGAACGCGGCCAGGGGGTTCTTGGCGTGGCCGCTGTCGTCCTTGTTGCGTTGTTTGCTTGGTGGCGTGGGCAGTACCTCACGACCATGGTGCGGCGTCGGTTGGCGATGAACCGTCGCCGCTTGAGGCCCGAAATTGCTACTCGGGCAACCGCGTTGCTCAGCGTCGAGTCGATGGACGCGGATTCGGACCCGCTGCCGTTAACGCTCATCGCCGGGTACCTCGACCGTTACGGCATTCGCGCTGAGATGATCCGTATCATCAGCTGTCACAACGGATTCGACACGAGAAAAACCTGGATCGGACTCACTGTTTCGGCCGTGGAGAATCTGGTTGCGTTGCGCGGGCGCTCCTGGCAAATTCCCTTGTCGCAGACCGCACAGGTAGCTGCGCGTCGGCTGGCTGACCAGCTCCGCGAGCTGGGCTGGTCGGCCAGCCCAGTTGGGCTCGATGGCGTCCCGCAACTTGTCGCGTCAGGTGCCCGGGAAACCTGGCGTGGAGTTGTGGAAGAAAACGGGAATTATGTTGCGGCATACCGAGTTCACCCGGCTTACCGGACGGGGGATGCGTTGTCTGAGGTCTTGGCCGCAGCGTGGTCCTACCCAGCACGTGAGACGTGGACAGTGCTGGAGATCGCCGGTGGCCAGGACGGACCTACGGCGGCTGCCGCATGCGTTTTTCGGACCGTCGGTCGGCCTGACGGTACGGCGCCGGTAGCTGGTTTGATACCGCAGGGCGGACAGCACCGCCAGACGCTGGCGGTGCTGGAGCTTGGGTGCACCCAGCGCCTGGACGGGCACGGCCCAGTGCCGCCTGGTCTGCTCGCCGAGCTGTGTTGGCCGGCTGCGGCTATAGCGGCAGCCCGTTGAGCGTAGCTTCCTCCCGGTACCGGTCGACCCATTCATCGGAGCGCCGGTTGGCTTGGCGTTCCAGCACCGGCGGCGGTGCCAGTTGGGGATCTTGGCCGACGGCCGTTAATACGGTGCCCACTATCGAGGTGAGGTTGCGCCACAGCACCGGGTAGGGGACCTCTAACGGCGTGATGGCTTCGTCGGCAAACCATTGCCGCCAGCCATTCTCCTGACTGCGCAACATGGTGACAATATGTGCGATGGCGCCGGCGTGGTAGGCCGCCCGCGAGTCGCGCTCCGGATCAGGCCTTCCTCGCCATACGCGAGTTTGGACCGCACGCCAGAAGGACACCGCTTGAGAGACCACGTCCGGTCGGTAGACATAGACGAAAAACGGTTCGCTACCGATCACATCGCGGATCGCTGCTCGCAAGCCCTCGCCGGATCGGTCTGGCAGTTGCGCCGCCCAATCCAGTAAGAGCGGGGTCTGGTTCCACATCAGCTTGCCGCCCCAGACACCGTTGGGGGTGCGGCCGGAGTTGCGGATGTGCTCACGCCAGGCGACCGGTGTCGCGGTTTCCGGCGTCCCGGGTTGTAGCGGATCGAGTAGTTCGAGGATGGTGGGGTCGTCGACACCGGCGAACCATTCCCGCGGTTGAGGCGACATGCCGGTAGCGGGTAGGTACTGAAAGAACTCTTGAGGTTCGCCGGCGCATCCGGTGGCGCGTAGCGATTCCACCAACAGAGTGCTTCCGCTGCGTTGTGAGGCGAGTACCAAATATGACGTCGCGGTGTTAGACATGCGACGAGCCTAACCGCAGCTATGGAGTAATCCGCTTGATCTGATCGGTGATGCCACGGTCGGCGGCCTTCGCTGATCGGCTGGACGCCGCAATGCTATGAATCTTGAGGTACGTTTCGGTGTAGCGCGCGGCGATCCGCGTACCGGCGAACTCCGACGGGATCACATCATTGCTACGTTGGCGCCAATCATGTAGGCGGACAGCTAAATCGGCTGCGATCGCGTGGGCGCTTTCGGTGCTCTGGCCGGCGAGTAGGTTGTTGGTCTCGGTGGGATCGATCCGCAAGTCGTAGAGTTCCCGATCGGGCCGGGGGGCGGTAATCAACGGTGCGACGGCGCGTCCGGAGGGGCTTTCCTGGATATCCCACGGTAGATCCAGCAATGGCCGAGGGACGTAGTTCTCGATATAGCTGTAGTCCATTGTCCGGATAGCCCGAATAGGGTCAAACGAGTCGTGATAGGTCTTCGTGGTGAAAACATGATCACGAACCGGGCCGCTGTCAGTCTCCGCTGCGAGCAGCTTGCCGGTATGTGACAAACCTTCCACGTCTGCGGGCACGTCGATGCCCAGCAGCTCGAGCAGTGTGGGCATAAGATCAACACCGCTGAATAATTCGTCATAGACGCGGGGTGGCAGTGCCAGGCCGGTGGGTGGACGGATGATTAAGGCAATGCCCGTTCCGGCGTCATACAGGGTAGATTTTGCCCGCGGAAACGGTGGGCCGTGGTCGGTGACGAATACCACCCAGGTGTTGGTGTCTAACCCGGTGTCGGTCAAGGCATCCAGCAGCCGGCCGACGGCAGCATCGGCGGTCTGGATGGCGCCGTAAAAGTCGGCCAGGTCTTGGCGGACCGGAGCGGTGTTAGGTAGATAGTCGGGCGGCATGACAGTCACCGGATCCGCCGGCTGGTAGCGCTCAGGCGGGAAGGGTCGGTGGGTTTCGAAGAACCCGGCGGTCACCAGGAAGGGTTGCCCGCCAAGCTCTGGGGCGCTGCCGCGGAGCCATTGTTCGGTCTTCTCCACCACGTAGTCGCAGTAAGAATTCGAAACGTCGAATTCATCGAAGCCCAGCCGTTGTGGATAAGAAGTTTCGTGTTGCATTCCGAAAAGTGCTGAGTACCAACCATTTTCCGACAAAATCTGGGGAAGGGTGCGCACGTCTGGGTGGTACTCCCAGCCGTGATGGGCCAGTCCGATCAGGCCGTTGCTTTGCGGGTAGCGACCGGTAAACAGCGATCCTCGGGACGGTGAACATAGCGGAGAGGTGGCGTGTGCCCTGGTAAAGAGGAAGCCTTCGGCGGCCAGACGGTCTAACCGAGGGCTGGCCACATCGGGGTGCTGGTACGCGCCGAGATAACGCCCCAGGTCATGCCAGTGTACGAGCAGCACGTTGGGAAATTGCCGGTCCGTCACGGCGGCGACGATACTCGCTCAACCGTTGTGTTAGCCGCTGGATGGCGGCTGAGCCCAGCAGTTTTCGGAAACAAATTCGGCTAGGGGACGGGGGTGGGCCCAGTTTGCTAACTCCAGCGCGGGCCGATCCGGAAACTCCGGTACGGGACCTAGGCACAGGATCGCTACCGGTTCGGCATCGGCTGGGATAGCAAGAATTTCGGCCAGGTGATGTGGGTCAAACAGCGAGACCCAGCCCATCCCCAGACCTTCGGATCGAGCTGCCAGCCAAAGATTTTGGATCGCACATGACACCGAAGCCAGGTCCATCTGTGGCAGCGTGCGGCGGCCAAAAATATGAGACTCGCGCTGGTCGCAGAGCGTCACCACAAGCAGCTCGGCGCAGTCTAGAATTCCTTCAACTTTGAGTGCAAGAAACTCCTGCGCGCGTTGCCCCAAGGCGTGGGCGGTGCGCCGGCGCTCATCGTTAACCAAGGCGTGAATGCGTTGTCGCAGTGCGGTATTGGTGATTCGAATGAACCGCCAGGGCTGCATAAGGCCTACGCTAGGTGCTGCGTGCGCGGCGTGGAGCAGACGTGTCAGCACCGCCTCGGGCATCGCAGCGCCGGGTGAAAATTCACGTATGTCTCGACGCTCAGCGATCACCCGATAGATAGCCTGGCGTTCCTCCGAGCTAAAAGTGTGATCAGGCACGAGATCATCCTAAGAAGCGTTTCAGTGCATCACGGTGCGGTGACCCAACCGGGGCTAAACCTTTACTTGACCTTAGGGGCGGCGACTTTGACGATAAAACGGTGCATCGTCTGGTTGTTCTGCTGTGTGCTGCGGCGTGGGTAGGCTGCACCGCGCTGGTGGCTGCGCCGGTAAGCGGGGCTATCGTCAACCCCTGGTTCGCGGCCTCGGTAGGTAATGCCACCCAAGTTGTTTCGGTGGTAGGCAAGGGCGGTTCCACCGCGCAGATGGATGTCTATCAGCGCACCGCGACGGGTTGGCAGGCGACCAGAACAGGGATTCCTACCCACGTCGGTTCGGCGGGCATGGCTGCCCAAGCCAAGAGTGGTTACCCGGCTACTCCGATGGGGTACTACAGCCTGGATTCCGCGTTTGGTACTGCGTCTAATCCGGGTACTGCACTGCCGTATGTGCAAGTGGGATCGGATCATTGGTGGAACGGTGACGACAAGAGTCCTACG
>JAIENC010000190.1 GCA_019751635.1 Mycobacteriaceae bacterium | reverse complement strand
AACTTCTACAACGCCAAACGGCGGCACAGCTACCTCGGTAGCATCAGATTCGCAGAGTTGCAAAAGCTCTAAAGAATCCGCCTACTTGACCCCGCAACTCGCATAACTGCGACTTGAAACTGCAGGGCAAGAATCATCAGCGGTATTTGATCAACAGCTCCATGCCGATGATGCACACCAGCCAGATGCCGGTAATGAACAAGGTCAATCGGTCGAGATTCTTTTCCACCACCGTCGACCCAGAAAGGCTGGACTGCACGCCCCCGCCGAACAGCGTCGACAGGCCGCCCCCCTTGGCGCGGTGCAGCAGCACCAACAGCACTACCAGCACGCTAGTGACCACCAGGGTGATCTGCAGGCCCAATTCCATGTCGAACAGAATACCGTGCGTGATTCAGCCGATTCGCAATGTCTAGGTACTGGCCAAGCTCAGCGGCAAACCATTACGCTCTGCTGGCAACGGTTTTCTACACACCGATCACGGCGAACGCCAAGCCAATAGGCCGGGCTGATACCACCAACACTTAGGAGCGGCAACAAGCCGGGTGCCTTGCCGCGTGGGCCAAGGCATTGCTAGAAGCTCCCTTCGGCCCGGCCTCTAGCGCACAAGGCTCCATGCGTGAGACATCGGTGCCGACGTGCCGGATTACTCCGGCGGCATCCAAGGTAACCCGCTGCGCTAACGCGGCCAGCCCTTGCGGCCGGAACATCAGCGGTTGATCGACGAACCGATCTTGGCGATCCGGCCCAAAAGACTCCACCGTCTGCCGACACAGCCCAGCTAACATATCGAGCGCTGGCGCTGCAGATACCGGCACAGCCTCGGCTCCTGAGCAGGCAGGGTTGGCGTGCCCCCAATGAATGTGCATCAAACGCGGGAGGGTTCACGCCGGTACCGAACCGTAAAAATCAAAGTTGGCAACCAAACCCTGACCGCCGCTGATCCTCTACCTGACGACCTCCGCACCGCACTGATCAAAATCCACGCAGACGGTGCGCACTAATTTGAGCCAAGTCGGGACTGAGCTGGGGCCAGTTCCAAAGATGTCCCACTGCGCCGCATTGCCTCGATACTGTGAGGCATGGCTGACGCTGCTCCCTTCGTATCCGATACCGTTCTGGCGCCCATCGGATCTGTTCAACGAACCCAAACCGGTCACGAGGTGACTGAGCCGATGCGTACAGACATTAGGCTGCTCGGCGCCATTCTCGGTGATACTGTGCGGGAGCAAAATGGCGACGAAGTTTTTGAACTGGTAGAACGTGCTCGTTTGGAAGCGTTTCGGGTGCGCCGCTCGGAGATTGACCGGGCTCAGATGGCCAGCTTGTTCTCTGGTCTCGACATCAGCCAAGCGCTCCCGATTATCCGGGCATTCAGCCACTTTGCGCTGTTGGCCAACGTGGCTGAAGACATCCACCGGGAGCGGCGCCGTGCCGCTCACGTTGCCGCCGGCGAACCGCCCCAAAACAGTAGCCTGGCCGCTACCTACCAAAAACTTGATTTGAAAAGACAATCCGGCCAACTGAATTCCGCGACGGTTGCCGAAGCCTTGCGAAATGCGTTGGTGTCCCCAGTCATCACCGCCCATCCGACCGAGACCAGGCGGCGTACCGTTTTTGTCACTCAGCACCGCATCACCGAATTGATGAGACTGCATGCTGAAGGACACACCCAAACCGATGACGGTCGCGATATCGAACTGGAGTTACGTCGTCAGGTTTTGACGCTTTGGCAGACCGCCTTGCTGAGGTTATCTCGGCTGCAGATCTCCGATGAGATTGAGGTTGGGTTGCGGTTTTATCCGGCGTCGCTTTTTGACGTTATCCCGCAGGTTAATGCCGAGATTCGGGAGGCCTTGCGGACCCGCTGGCCGGATGCCGAACTGCTATCGGAGCCGATTCTGCGGCCTGGCTCATGGATTGGCGGTGACCGCGACGGAAATCCCAACGTCACCGCTGCGGTGATCCGATTGGCCACCGGCAGTGCCGCATTCACCGCGTTAGCGCACTACCTCGGCGAACTTACCGCGCTCGAGCAAGAGCTGTCGATGTCGGCCCGGCTGGTTACCGTAACGCCCGAGTTGGCTGTACTCGCCGCTGCCTGCCCTGAGTCGGAGCGCCGCGACGAGCCGTATCGACGAGCGCTCCGGGTCATCCGGGGCCGGCTTACCGCCACTGCCACGGCGATCTTGGATCGTGGGCCGCAGCACGGGCTTGAGCTGGGCCTGCCTAGGTACTATTCGCCTGCTGAGCTGCGCCATGATTTGGGCATTCTTGACGTCTCATTGCGTGGTCATGGGGCTGGACTGCTGGCCGATGATCGACTAGCTAGGCTACGAGAATCTTTGCATGTCTTCGGATTTCACTTATGTGGTCTGGACATGCGGCAAAACTCCGATATCCACCAAGAAGTAGTTGGGGAGTTGTTGGCGTGGGCGGGTGTCCATCCGGACTACGCCTCGCTGTCAGAAGACCAGCGGGTCGCGGTATTGGCCGCTGAACTGGCCACCCGGCGGCCGTTGACCAAAGACGGTGCTGGACTATCTGAGCTGGCCCGCAGCGAGTTGGATATCGTGGTGGCGGCGGCTCGTGCGGTCGAGCTGTACGGTCCGGCGGCGGTGCCCACCTACATCATCTCCATGTGCCGATCAGTGTCGGACCTCCTCGAAGCCGCGATATTGCTCAAAGAGGTTGGCTTGCTGGATGTTTCCGGGGAAAAGCCATACTGCCCGGTAGCCATCTCGCCACTGTTTGAGACGATCGATGACTTGCATAACGGGGCAAAGATTCTGCAAGCGATGCTCGAGCTTCCGCAATATCGCATGATCCTGAGTGCGCACGGCGATATCCAAGAAGTGATGCTCGGCTACTCCGATTCCAACAAAGACGGCGGCTATTTAGCCGCCAACTGGGCGGTATACCGAGCTGAACTAGCCTTGGTGGAAACGGCTCGCAAAGCCGGTATTCGGTTGCGGCTCTTCCACGGTCGCGGCGGTACGGTCGGTCGTGGTGGTGGTCCTAGCTACCAGGCCATCCTGGCGCAGCCACCCGGTGCGGTGAACGGGTCACTACGTCTTACCGAGCAAGGGGAGGTGATTGCCGCCAAATACGCTGAACCTCAGATCGCCCGACGAAACCTGGAGAGCTTACTGGCTGCCACCTTGGAGTCGACCTTGCTCGACGTTGAAGGTCTCGGTGCTGCGGCGTTACCGGCCTATCAGGTGCTTGACGAAGTAGCTGTTTTAGCGCAGCGTGCTTACGCCGAATTAGTCCATGAAACGCCCGGTTTTGTCGAGTATTTTCTGGCTTCGACGCCGGTCAGCGAGATTGGTTTGCTCAATATTGGTAGCCGCCCGACGTCACGTAAGCCGACCGCGTCGATCGCTGACCTTCGGGCTATCCCGTGGGTGCTGGCCTGGAGCCAGTCCCGGGTCATGCTGCCCGGCTGGTATGGCACGGGATCGGCATTTGCGCAGTGGATTGCAGCCGGTCCGGAAAGCGAAGCTGATCGGTTGGCAACCCTGCAAGATCTGTACCAGCGGTGGCCATTCTTTCGTGGCGTGCTTTCCAACATGGCACAGGTTTTGGCTAAATCCGATCTGGGCTTGGCGGCCCGTTATGCAGAGCTGGTCGCCGATGAAGCGTTGCGGCGCAGGGTTTTTGACAAGATCGTTGACGAACATCGCCGGACTATCGCCATGCATAAACGCATCACCGGCCAAGACGATCTGCTGGCCGACAATCCGGCGTTGGCTCGCTCGGTCTTTAACCGGTTCCCCTATCTGGAGCCGCTCAACCACCTTCAAGTGGAGTTGTTGCGCCGTTACCGGGCCGGTGATGACGACGAACTGGTGCAGCGCGGCATCTTGTTGACGATGAACGGGCTGGCGAGCGCGCTACGTAATAGCGGCTAGCCTCGCAGTCTGCTCCATGCGCCACGTAGGGCATGCTCGGTAACCGAAAAAGGTGACATCACGGTCTCCGCCAAGCGCACCACAGAGTCGAATCGCTCAACAATGGTCTCGATGGGCTCAACAAACGCGGCCAGCCGGCGGGCCAGATCGTCCAGGCTGCCCAGGGTGCCTTCCAAGTGGTCCAAGCCGCCGTCCAAGCGTTCAACCGTGCTGTTCAACCGTGACAACGAGTTGTTCAACTCGCCCAGCGTGTGGCCCAGGCCGCTAAGGACGTCTTCAAGTTGTCCCACCGTGATATCGGCATTCAACGCGGCTTGGGTGAGGGTCTTAAGCCGTTTGCGCTCCGGTGCAGGGCTCATGGGTCGGTCTGCCATGCCGGCCATTATTCCGCGGGGTGCGCTAAATATGCGACGAAGACAGTTTGGTTGCTGCCGCCGCATCCAGCAGCCAGCGAGTGATTTCGCGTCCGATTGCTCCGGCAGCCGGCAGCGCCACCGGGTCGGCGCCGCCAATCGCCGCGGCGACGGCGTCGGCTTTTTCGGCCCCAGAGACCAGCAGCCAGACCTCCCGGCAACGTTGAATAGCTGGCAACGTCAAGGTGATTCGCCGCGGCGGGGGTTTGGGGGAGTCGCTCACTCCAACCGCCATGCGGGTGTTTTCCTGCACGGCTGCGGAGGCCGGGAACAATGAGTTGATGTGGCCTTCCGGCCCCATGCCCAGCAGGTGAACATCGAAATCGGGGGTGGGCTCACCCGGTTCGGCCGCCGCCGCCAGTGCCTGCTGATAGGCCTGTGTGGCAGCGGTCAGATCGTCGCCAAATTCGCCATCGCTAGCGGGCATCGGATGAACATTACCGGCGGGGATGTCGATCTGATCCAGCAAAGCAATGCGGGCTTGCTTGTCATTGCGTTCGTCATCGTCGGCGGGCAGGTATCGCTCATCTCCCCAAAACAGGTGTACCGCAGACCAGTCGATTTGCTGGCCGTGGGCACTGAGATGACGCAACAAGGCGATGCCATTACCGCCACCGGTGAGCACAATCCGCGCCCTCCCGCGGGCGGCCAGGGCTGCATTCATGGTGGCCACCAGGAGGTCGCCCGCCGCTGCGACGAGTAGCCGGCTTTCCGGAAAGACTTCGATAACGGTGCGGGTCATCCGTAATGCACCTGTCGGATGCCTTCCAGCGCGGATTGGTAGATCGGATCGGCATTCAACCGCCGCAGATCTTCGGCCAAGCATTCGCGAGTTTCCCTGCGCGGTAAGGGAACTAGCGCATCAGGTCGCCCAGTGCGACTCATTGTTGCGGTCGCGCCTTCTTGCGGTCGGCGCAACGTCAATGTCTCGGTTTCGCGTACCAGCTCCACTTTGAGGTCGCCAACCAGACGGCGCACCGGGCCATCGATTCGGCTGGCCAGCCAGCCAGCCAGCACGTCGAGGGCTGGCTCGGTTTTGCGGCCGGAAACCACCGCGGAAGTGATTGGCCCATAAGGTGGTTGGTCGACCGACGCGGCGAGCAGAGCACGCCAATAGGTGATACGACTCCAGGCTAGATCAGTGTCGCCGGGGGAATAGCCGGACAACCGGCTTTGTATCGCCGACA
The DNA here is from genome assembly GCA_019751635.1 of Mycobacteriaceae bacterium. Taxonomy (GTDB): domain Bacteria; phylum Actinomycetota; class Actinomycetes; order Mycobacteriales; family Mycobacteriaceae; genus Mycobacterium. The sequence continues at coordinate 9,810 of JAIENC010000190.1, read as the reverse complement.
GCGGATCCGAACAGTTAGTGGCATCGGTTATCCGGCGGATCGCTAACTTGCCCAACGGGTCTAGGGCTGGAACCGCTGGGGCAATACCGGGCCACCAGACCGCTACCGGGATATCCGGTAACAGGAAAGGGATGACAACGCTATCGGCGTGCTTAGCAAGCGGCCCGGACAAGGTCAGAACCACCACTTCGCCGGCGCAGCTATCAGCTCCAGTGCGCACCTGGGCATCCAGTCGCGGTGTGCTGGCATACGGATCATCGATCATCACCGCGATGACCCGGCTGGGGTGTTCATGGCTGGCGAAGTTGGCTGCCGCGATGGATTCTTCGAGCAAGGCCTCGCTATCGGGTGCGATCACCAGGGTCAGAACATAGCCGAGGGCGACCGCGCCGACCTGCACCCGTAGCTCGTCGATCTTCTTGTTCACTGCGTCGGTGGTGGTGTTGGGCAGGTCGACGATCATGGTCGCCGCCATTCCCGGCCGGTGAGCCGCAGCAGGTCAAACGATGATGCCGGCCCCCAGGTGCCGGCTTCATATGGCTCTGGTTGCCCGCCTGCGGCCCAGTTTTGTAGAACCGGATCCAGTATCTGCCAAGCCAGTTCGACTTCGGAGTTGACCGGAAACAGTGAGGGCTCACCCAGGAGTACATCGAGGATCAGCCGTTCATAGGCCTCGGGAGAATCCTCGGCGAATGCCGAACCGTATGAGAAGTCCATGTTGACGTCGCGGACTTCCATGGTGGTTCCTGGCACCTTGGACCCGAATCGCAGTGTGACGCCTTCGTCGGGCTGCACCCGAATGACCAGGGCATTGGCGCTCAGCTCATCGGCCATGGTGGCGTCAAACGGTAAGTGCGGGGCCCGTTTGAATACTAGAGCTATCTCAGTTACTCTGCGGCCCAAACGTTTTCCGGTGCGCAAATAAAATGGAACGCCTGCCCAGCGGCGGGTATCGACCGACAAAGTGACGGCTGCAAATGTCTCGGTGGTGGAGTCAGGGGAGAACCCCTCCTCGTCGTGCAGCCCCACCACTCTTTCCCCGCCTTGCCAGCCGGCGGTGTACTGACCGCGACAGGTGGTCTGGTCCAACGGCTCGATGAGTTGGGTTGCCGAGAGCACTTTGATCTTCTCGACTTGCAGTTGGGCGGGGTGAAAACTTACCGGTTCCTCCATCGCGATTAACGCCAGCAGCTGGATGAGGTGGTTTTGGATCACGTCACGCAGCGCGCCGACACCGTCGTAATAGCCGGCGCGTCCACCCAAGCCGATGTCTTCAGCCATGGTGATCTGCACATGATCGACATAATGGGAGTTCCAGATCGGATCAAATAGTTGGTTGGCAAACCGTAGCGCCAAGATGTTCTGCACGGTCTCTTTACCCAGGTAATGGTCGATCCGGAACACCGACTCTTCTGGAAAGACGCTATTGACCAACCGGTTGAGTTCACCCGCGCTTTCGGCATCGCGGCCGAATGGCTTCTCGATGACTACCCGGCTCCATCTGCCGTCCTGTTGAGTGGCCAGACCAGACTTGTTGAGCTGTTGGCACACCGCGGGAAATGACTTCGGGGGGATTGCCAGGTAGAAGGCGTGGTTGCCGCGGGTTCCGCGCTCGGTGTCGAGTTTCTTGAGTGTCTCGGCTAACTCGGCGAAAGCGTCATCGTCATCAAAAGTGCCTTGGACAAACCGGAAGCCCTCAGCGAGGCGGTCCCAGATCTCTTGCCGAAACGGTGTGCGGGCGTGATCTTTGACGGCGTTGTAGACCACCTCGCCGAAGTCCTCATGCGCCCAGTCGCGTCGGGCGAAGCCGATCAACGCGAAGCGCGGGTGCAGCAGGCCGCGATTGGCCAAATCGTAGATAGCCGGCATCACCTTCTTGCGGGCTAAATCGCCAGTGACACCGAAAATCACCATGCCGCATGGGTCGGCGATCCGCGGCATGCGTTTGTCGCGCTTGTCGCGCAACGGATTTCGCGGCTGCGGCGAAGCGGGGTTCATGGGCGGCGGATCACTTGGCCACAGCTTCCAGTTCTGCTTGGGTGGCACTAAGCAGCTCGGCCCAGGCCTCCTCGAATTTTTGCACACCGTCGTGCTCCAACACGGCAAAAACGTCGTTGAGGTCAATACCGACCGTGCGCAGTTTGTCGAACACTTCGTGGGCGGCGGCAGCGGTGCCAGTGATGGTGTCCCCAGCGATCACGCCGTGGTTGGCGACGGCGTTCATGGTTGCTTCAGGCATGGTGTTGACAGTATGCGGGGCCACCAGTTCGGTGACGTAGAGCGTGTCGGAGTAGTGCGGATTCTTGACGCCGGTTGATGCCCACAATGGTCGTTGGATGCGTGCACCAGCCGCCTTCAGGGACTGATACTGATCTCCGTTGTCGAAGACCTGCTGATAAGCCGCATAGGCCAGCCGGGCGTTGGCCAGGCCGGCCTGCCCGCGCAGCGCCAGGGCTGCTGCGGAGCCGATTTTTTCCAATCGATGGTCGATTTCGGTATCTACCCGGGAGACAAAAAACGAGGCCACGGAGTGGATCGTGGACAGATCGTGTCCGGCCGCCTGGGCGGCGGTTAGCCCAGCCAGATACGCCTGCATCACTTCCCGATGCCGTTCGACGGAGAAGATCAGCGTGACGTTAACCGAGATCCCTTGGGCTAGTGCCGCGGTGATAGCCGGCAGCCCGGCTGGGGTGGCCGGGATCTTGATAAACAGGTTGGGTCGGTCGACGATGGTCCAGAGCTCGACGGCCTGCTTGACGGTGTTGTCGGTGTCGTGCGCAAGTCGCGGATCCACCTCGATCGAGACCCGGCCATCAACACCGTCGGAGGCCTCCCACTGCGGCCGGAGCACGTCGCAGGCGTTACGCACGTCGTCGGTAGTGACTGTGCGGATCGTGGTGTCCACGTCGGCGCCGCGGGCGCCCAGCGCACCAAGCTGGGCGTGGTAGACCGTGCTGCCGGTCAATGCTTTGTGAAAAATCGAGGGGTTCGTGGTAACGCCGACGACACTTTTGGTATCGATCAACTCTTGCAAGTTGCCGGAGGTGATTCGGTCCCGAGACAGGTCATCGAGCCAGACTGAGACGCCAGCGGCGCTCAGGGCCGCCAGATTGGCATTCTGCGGCTGCTTGGTTGGCGAGTTGGTCATGGCGTTCCCCGCTTTCTGGCATTACCCAGCGCCCGTTGCGCGGCGGCGGCCACAGCTTCCGCGGTCAAACCGAACTCACGGAACAGCGTCTTATAGTCCGCGGATTCTCCATAGCGTTCGACGGAAACGATCTGCCCGCAATCACCCACCAGCTTGTGCCAGCATTGCGCCACCCCGGCTTCGACGGCCACCCGGGCCAGGACTGTCGGCGGCAGCACGCTGTCGCGGTAGTCCGATGACTGGGATTCGAACCACTCCAGGCAGGGCATTGAGACCACTCGGGCCGCAATGCCGTGGTCGGCCAGTATCTGCTGGGCAGATACGGCAAGCTGCACTTCTGAGCCGGTGCCAATCAGCACGACGTCAGGATCGGCGGGGCTATCGCTTAGGACGTAGCCACCCCGGGTGACCCCCTCGGCGCAGGTGCCATCCAGCACCGGCACTGCCTGGCGGGTCAGGATCAGCCCGACCGGCCCGTTGTCGTTGCCGCGGCTGAGGATTGTTCGCCAGGCGTAGGCGGTTTCGTTGGGATCGGCCGGGCGTACCACGGACAGCCTTGGGATGGTGCGCAGTGCGGCCAGATGTTCGATGGGTTGATGGGTTGGGCCATCCTCGCCGAGCCCGATGGAATCGTGGGTCCACACATAGATGGTGTTGATGTCCATCAGTGCGGCTAGACGCACCGATGGCCGCATATAGTCAGAAAACTGCAGGAAGGTGCCGCCGTAGGCGCGGGTCGGACCATGCAGTGCGATACCCGAAAGAACTGCGCCCATCGCGTGTTCACGGACACCGAAATGCAGTGTGCGTCCGTACCAATGGGCGGTGTATTCCTTGGTGGAGATCGACGGTGGCCCAAACGAGGTAGCGCCCTTAATGGTGGTGTTGTTGCTGTCGGCTAGATCTGCGGAGCCACCCCATAACTCGGGCAGTTTGGGTCCCAATGCGGCCAGGACCGCTCCGGATGCGGCCCGGGTGGCAAGCTCTTTGGATCCAGGCTCCCAGTGCGGCAGATCGTCGTCCCAGCCTTCCGGCAGCTGTTGTGCCAGCAGTCGATCCAGCAGGGCTTTGCGATCAGGTTCGCGGCGTGCCCAAGCGTCGAAATCCTGTTGCCAGCTTTCGTGGGCTTGGTGGCCGCGGTTCACCAACGTGCGGGTGTGGGCCAGAACGTCCGGGCGGACCTCAAACGTTTTGTCTGGGTTGAACCCGAGCACCAGTTTGGTGGCGGCCACCTCCGCATTGCCCAGGGCTGCGCCGTGCGACTTACCGGTGTTCATCAAGTTCGGTGCCGGGTAGCCGATGATGGTGCGCAGCTCGATGAAGGAGGGGCGATCTGTGACAGCCTTAGCGTTGGCCAGGGCTTGCTCGAGGGCAGCCACGTTCTCGCCGCCGGCCACTTCTTGGACGTGCCAGCCGTAGGCACGGTAGCGGTCGGCGGTGTTTTCGCACAGGGCGATGTGGGTGTCGTCCTCGATCGAGATCTGGTTGCTGTCGTAAATCACCGTAAGGTTGCCCAACTGCTGCACGGCCGCCAGCGATGACGCCTCCGAAGTCACCCCCTCCTGGATGTCGCCGTCGGAAGCAATCACATAAATCTGATGGTCAAACGGGCTTGTTCCGGGGGCGGCGTCGGGGTCAAACAGGCCACGTTCGTAGCGCGCCGCCATTGCCATTCCGACTGCTGAGGCCAGCCCCTGGCCGAGTGGGCCGGTGGTGATCTCTACACCTTTGGTGTGGCCAAACTCGGGGTGCCCCGGGGTGGCAGAGCCCCAGGTTCGCAACGCCTCGATGTCGGATAATTCCAGGCCGAAGCCGCCCAGATAGAGCTGGATATACAAGGTCAGACTGCTGTGTCCGGCTGACAGCACGAACCGGTCGCGACCCAGCCAGGTGGTGTCGCTGGGGTCGTGACGCATGATCCGTTGAAAGAGCGTGTACGCCACCGGCGCCAGGCTCATTGCGGTTCCCGGATGTCCGTTGCCTACTTTTTGCACAGCGTCAGCGGCAAGTATGCGGGCGGTGTCGACAGCGGCGGAGTCCAGTGGGCTCCAGTCATCGGGATGGTGCGGTTGGGTAAGCAGCGAAATGTTTTCCAGTGTGGTCACAAGCGCAGTCCTCGGGTCAATTCGGGGCTGGGATTCGATTAAGCCTAGTGCGCAGCAGGGCCCGGTCAGCGTTGCGGTCCTAGCGCTGGTCTACCATCCTATGTAGTAGAAGCCGCGCCTGCTGCGATCCGAGGAGTCATTGCGTGATCATTCGCGGCCGCGTTGCGCCGAATCTCGAACACGACCTTGCCGAACATGTCCCCAAGGGTGGGGCGATTCGTCATACCCTGCTGGCCTACTTGGCGCTGACCAAGCCACGGGTCATCGAGCTGCTGCTGGTTACCGCGATTCCGGCGATGCTCTTGGCTCAGCGTGGCACGGCCAATCCGCTACTCATTTTCAACACCTTGGTCGGCGGGATGCTCGCGGCTGGTGGTGCCAACGTGCTCAACTGCGTGGTTGACGCCGACATTGACAAAGTCATGCGGCGCACCGCGCAACGTCCGCTGGCCCGGGCCGCGGTTTCGGTACGAAACGCTCTGGTGTTTGGGCTAGCGCTGACGGCTGGCTCATTCCTGTGGCTGTACTGGACGACGAACCTGCTGTCCGGGCTCTTGGCCATGGCTACGGTGGCGTTCTACGTCTTTGTCTACACACTGCTGCTTAAGCGGCGGACCTGTCAAAATGTTGTGTGGGGTGGTGCGGCGGGGTGTATGCCGGTGATGATCGGCTGGTCTGCTGTGACGGGCACGATCGGTTGGCAAGCGCTGGTGATGTTCGCGATCATTTTCTTTTGGACCCCCCCGCACACCTGGGCACTGGCCATGCGCTACAAGGACGATTACACGATGGCCGGAGTCCCGATGCTGCCCGCTGTTGCCACTGAGCAGCACGTCACCAAGCAGATCGTGATCTATACCTGGCTGACTGTTCTGGTGACATTGGTACTCACGTTGGCCACCGGATGGCTCTATGCGCTGGTGTCGGTGCTTGCCGGGGGTTGGTTCTTGACCATGGCGCACCGGCTCTATGCCGGGGTACGCCTCGGTGCGCCAGTCAAGCCTTTGCGGTTGTTTTTGCAGTCCAATAACTATTTGGCAGCGGTTTTTTGTGCGCTAGCGCTTGACTCTGTGCTCGGGTTGCCCAGATTGTTCGGGTGATGGCATCGCTGACTATCGATCCACGTCTGTACGACGGGGTGATCTTGGATCTCCAATCCGATGCTGCGGTCCAAGCGCTGGCGGTCAAGCTGACTCAAGCCGGTGTTGCGACAGCTGCCCGCGGAACTAACCTGGTGGCGGCGGCTGCCCAGCTGGGGGTAGCTCCGGAGCGGTCGATGGTGCTGGTGGGTCCGGATTCCGGGGTGCTCGGGGTGCGGGCCGCCCGCGACGGTGGCTTCGCTATGGTCATCGCCGTCAACCCGCACGGGGATCACGAAGACCTACACCGATCCGGGGCGAGTGTCGTCGTTGTGGACCTCGACGCTATCGAGGTCCGCACTGGCGACAAACGCATGTCGGAGTGCCCCAACGCGTTGGATTGTGACGATCAGGTGATCGGGGTCATCGCCGAGCGGTTGCCCATGATGTGCCTGGATTACGACGGCACGTTGTCCGATATCGTCGCAGACCCCGAGGCCGCCACGCTTGTTGCGGGTGCGGCGCAGGTTCTGCGGCAGCTGGCCACCCAATGCCCGGTCGCTATTTTGTCTGGCCGAGATTTAGCGGATATCCATACCCGAGTGGGGGTGCCGGGAATCTGGTACGCGGGGAGCCACGGCTTCGAACTGATCGGACCCGACGGTAGCCGCCATCAGTACGACGCGGCCTGTGCGGCGCTCGACGTCCTCACCGATGCGGCAGCCGAGCTCGCCAACCAGGTGGGCCAGATCCCGGGCGCCCGGGTAGAGCACAAGCGGTTCGCGGTGGCAATGCACTACCGCAATGTCGCGCCGGATCGAGTGGCGGAGGTGGTGGCGGCCGCGCACCGGCAGGGAGTCCGGCGCGGTCTGCGGATCACTAGCGGGCGCAAGGTGGTTGAGCTGCGTCCGGATGTCGACTGGGACAAGGGCACCGCTTTGACCTGGATTGGTGAGCGTATGCATCAAGCGGGACCAGTGTTGCCGGTGTATATCGGTGACGATCTCACTGATGAGGATGCCTTCGACGCGGTCCGGCTCACCGGTATCGGGATCGTGGTGCGCCACAGCGAAGACGGCAATCGCCCGACCGCTGCCAGCTTCACCCTGAACAGCCCCGCCGAAGTCGGTGAGTTCCTGCGCCGAGTCAGCGAACGGCTGCGTGTCGCGGCTGCTCGGGGCTAACCCGATACCGGTCGACGCTATTTAGGGCACCAGCACGATGGACCCGGTGGTCTTACGCCCCTGCAGGTCATGGTGCGCGCGGGCGGCATCAGCTAATGGGTAGTGCTGGCTGACCGTGACATTGATCAAGCCGGTATCGATCGCATGGAACAATTCCTCGGACCGCCAGGCGAATTCCTGTTCGCTGCGGATGAAGTGGGTCAATGTTGGTCGGCTCAGATACACCGATCCAGCGGCGTTGAGCCGCTGCGGGTCCACCGGCGGTACTGGTCCGCTGGCGGCGCCGAACAAGGCGAGTGTTCCTCGGATAGCGAGACTGGCCAGGCTAGCGTCGAAAGTAGCTGCTCCGACCCCGTCGTACACCGCCGCCACGCCAGCACCGTCGGTAAGCTCGCGGACGCGCTGACCGAACGCAACGGCATTATCGCCGGGATACTCCAGCACATCGGTAGCGCCGGCCTGTCGGGATAGCTCGGCCTTGGCTGGGGTGGATACCGTGGTCAACACCCGCGCCCCCAGGCTCGTAGCCCATTGCGTCAAGATCAGACCGACACCTCCGGCCCCGGCGTGCACTAGCACGGTGTCTCCCGGCTGCACCGGATAGACCGAGGTAATCAAGTAGTGCGCGGTCAACCCCTTGAGCAAGGCTGAGGCTGCTACGTCGAAATCAATGCTGACCGGCAGCGAAGCCACCAGCCACGCCGGTGCGGTGCACACGTTGGCGTACGCGCCAGAGACCGCGGCGGCGGTGACCACGCGGTCGCCGACCCGCAACGTCGTCACGTCGGCACCAACAGCGGCTACCGTTCCGGATGCCTCAGATCCCGGTATGAACGGCAGCTGCCGGGGATACTGTCCGGAGCGAAAATAGGTGTCGATGAAGTTGACGCCGATCGCTTCGGCCTTGATCAGCACTTCATGGGCGCTGGGGGCCGGCTGCGGCTTTTCCAGGTAAGTCAGGACTTCTGGTCCGCCCGTTTCGGCGACCTCAATGGCGTGCATCCGATTATCATGCCCGAGCATGAAGCTGGCGCGACCGGACATCCCGCATCCCCGGATTGTGTTGGCTGGATCGCCGGGAAATGAGGAAGCCGGTTTAATTCCAGCACTGCGTCAGCGGGGGCTGCACGCGCGGTGGCTGCCGTGGGATGACCCGGCGGCGGTGGATGCTGACTTGGTGATTGTGCGGGCCGTGACCGATTACCGCGATCGCCTCGACGAGTTTCTGGGATGGACCCGGCGCGTCCCCTACCTGCTTAATTCGCCAGACGTTATCGCCTGGAACGCCGACCAGGAATATCTGGGCGACCTTGCTCGTGCAGGTATCCCGACGCTGCCGGGACACGGCGCTCAAACCGTACTAATTTTTCTCGGTGGTGAGCAATCGCATGCACTGGCGGGCAGTTCGGCAACTGAACCTGACTATGAACTCTGGGACCTGGGCTACGCGGCTCTGCAGGCAGCCGCGGAACAGGTTGGCGTCCGCCGCAGTGACCTGCTCTTCGCTCGTGTCGATCTGGTTGGTGATCCCGCTGCCGTGCGGTTAACGGGTCTGGACCTGATCGCACCAGAATTAGGTTGGCGCTATCTCGGCACCGCGATGCGTGAGGCTGCGCAGCGCCGGTTTGCGCTGTGCGTCGAGTCAGCTCTGGACCAGCTGGGGTTGGGTCCGCTCTCGCAGTGATGCCCATAATGCGGCGGTGGCCGCGGTAACTGCCGCGGCGCCGGCGACATGCATGGCAACCAAGGCCGCGGGGATTCCGGCGAAGTACTGCACGGTACCGACGGTCGCCTGCCCGCATACCAGTAGCACCAGCACCCCCAGCCGCAGCAGCACGGGCTTGGGGGCGTGCACTGCCACCAGGCCGAATCCCAAACCAATCAGCAGAGCGAGGTAGGCCACCAGCAACGATGAATGCGCGTGCGCCAGCGTGGTGATTTCGATCTTCAGCCGCGGCACCGTCCTCGTCGGGCTCCGGTCACCGGCATGCGGGCCGGCTGCAGTGACCAGTGTCCCGGTGACCAGCACTGCGGCTAGAGCGACCCCGCTGAGCGCGGTGAGTCTGCGCAGCGGTGCGGGGACAGTGTTGGTCAGCAATGCGGCGTCAGCATCGGGCTGGCCGACTTTGACGTAGAGCAGTACCGCTAGCCACACCATCGCCATCGAGGTGAGCAAGTGGATGGCCACCGTCCACCAGAGCAAACCGGTGCGTACCGTGATCCCGCCGATTATTGCTTGCACCACGGTGGAGGCGGGCATGATCCACGCGTAGATCAGCACCTCGAGGCGTCGG
>JAIENC010000108.1 GCA_019751635.1 Mycobacteriaceae bacterium | reverse complement strand
TACTCCACAGCAGGTAGGTGTTGACTCCGCCGAGGTTTGCGCCCTGGTTGGTGAGATTGCCCCTTATCAGGCTCCCGCCATCAAGGCTGCTGCGCCGCAATCTGTGCAACATCGCGGGTCAAGTGCTCCGGGGCAACGCCGTCGGCGCCGGCGGCCCTGATAGGCTGCGCACGGGTGTTTTTGGTACATCCTTTTTGAATGAGAGAAGTAATAAATGGCACAGGGAACTGTGAAATGGTTTAACGGTGACAAGGGCTTCGGCTTTATCACTCCTGACGATGGGGCGAAGGATGTCTTCGTCCACTTCTCCGAGATCCGCGGCAGCGGTTTTCGGACGCTCGAGGAGAACCAACGTGTCCAGTTCGAGGTCGAGCAAGGGCCTAAGGGTCCTCAGGCCGTCGGCGTGAGCGTGGTTTAGCCTAACCCGAGTATGACGAAGGGGGCTGGTGCGGTACCGCGCCAGCCCCCTTCGTCATCGTTGTGTTGAGCGCGCTGTGTCGGCGGCCCCAGGCCAGATAGAAGATTAGTGCCGCCACTACCCAACCGCTGAACGCGATCCAGGTGTACCAGCGCAAGCTCAGCAGAATGTAGGTGCAGGCCAGCACCGACAGGATCGGGGTAACTGGGTAGCCGGGTACGGTGAAACCTCGGGGTAAATCCGGTTCGCGTCTCCGCAGCACGATGACGCCCAGCGATACCACGATGAACGCCGTTAGCGTGCCGATGGAGACCATATCGGCCAGGTTGTTCAACGGCACCAGGCCGGCCAGCATGGCCACCGCAACGGTAACGATCGCAGTGTTGTTAACCGGTGTCATGGTGCGCGCGTTGACTTTTGCGAAGGTGGCGGGGAGCAGGCCATCACGGCTCATGGTGAAAAGGATGCGAGTTTGGCCGTACATCGTCACTAAGGTGACGGCGAACAGCGATACCACTGCGCCGGCAGCCAGAATGGCGCTGCCGGCTGTGCCTCCAGTGACCCGGTCCACAATGACAACCAGTGCCGCTTCTTGGCCCTTGAAGTCCTGCCACGGCTGGGCGCCCAGCGCCGCGACCGCAACAAAAAGGTAGACGCCAGTCACGATTAATAGGGCGGCGATAATCGCCCGCGGCATGGTGCGTTTCGCGTCCTTGACCTCGTCGCCGGCGGTAGAAATAGTATCCAGGCCGACGTAGGTGAAAAAGATTGTGCCGGCCGCCAAGCTGATGCCCGAGACGCCGAATGGGGCAAAATCAGCGAAGCGATTCGCCTGGAATGCGGTGAATGCGACAGCGGCAAACAACACCAGAATGCCGAGTTTGATCAGCACTATCACGGTGTTGACAGCGGCCGATTCGCTGGCGCCGCACATCAGCAGCAGTCCACACATGGCCACTATGATGACCGCCGGTAGATTGATGAAACCAGGCTGCGCCGCCCATGGTGTCGCTGAAATAGCTTGTGGCACAACGAATCCGCAAGTTTTACTGAACAACTCATTGAGATACTCGCTCCAGCTAACGGCCACCGCGGCGGCGGCCACGCCATACTCAAGTAGTAAACACGCGGCGACGCCGATCGCGAGGGCCTCGCCGAGCGTGGCGTAGGCGTATGAATATGCCGATCCAGAAACGGGTACCGCCGAAGACAGTTCGGCATAGCACAGCGCGGCCAGAGCCGCAGCGACACCAGCGACAATAAACGACAGCACCACTGCGGGACCGGCTTGCGGCACCGCTTGTGCCAGGACAAAAAAGATCCCTGCACCGACGGTCGAACCGACGCCAAACATGGTGAGTTGAAAGGTCCCGAGGCTGCGGCGCAGATGTTGCGAAGCCCCCTGTGCGACTGGAGCTCCCGTCACCGGCTGGCGCCGAAGCAATTGTTGGGTCAGACTGACTGCCCGTGTTGGCATGACGTCCTAGAGGTGACTGATGACGAAATCTGCCGCTCGCTCAATCATCCCGTCGTCTGAGTACGCGTTATGTGCGGCCCAGTCGCCCCCGTCGGAGCAGACCGGATCATCGGCGGTACACAGTTCGATGGTCTTGTCGGCATACAGCGGGCCGATGGTGATTGGCGGTTGGTTGATTGACCGCATGAACTGCGCCGAGGGTTTACCGAAAAGCGCAACGGCAGCAACATGATTGGCCGCTTCAGCCGGCATCGGGTTCGGTACACCTTCAGGTGCTCCGTCCGGAATGGCATTCGCGGTGACGAACCCCATTACCGCGGCACCTTGGGAAAAGCCACCGAGCACCATCTTGGTTTTAGGACATGCCGCTGCTGTGCGTTGGATGTGGGCACTAGCGTCGTCAATACCGTCAAGGGCGGTGACGAAAGCAGTGGTAGCGGGATAGTTGACCGGATACACCCCGAGTGATTTTGTGCCCATCTTCGCGCGCAGTGCGTCGACGAAATCCTGCCCGAAACCGCCCACCCCCGGCGGTTCGTTAGTGCCACGAGCGAACACGATCTCGGCATCGGGGCATGGCTCGGCGAAGGCTAGCGGCACAGGTGTGCTCGCCAGTGCCGAAGGTGCAACCAATACTGCGGCAGCGAAGCGAGCGATGTGGCGTCTCGGCACCTTTCTGTCCATAGTAATAATGTTGACACATGTCGCCGCTGTCGGTGACAAGACTCGCATACCGCCAGTTATCGCACATCTACGGTGGCGGTGAACGTCCAAGCCTTCTTGGTGCCGCCCGGCCATGGTTGGCTGTAATCCGTGGTGATCGTGGTGCCTCCAGCTTTCAGCGCCGCAAAAGTCCATACTTCGGTGCTGGCTGCTCCAGGAATCGACGAGTTAGCTGGTGGACTTTCGTGACTGACCTGTTGGATGACGGTGGGATCAACGATCTGGGTTTGCGGTGTCCAACAAAAGCCGGTGGTGCGATTTGACGCCAGCGTCACCTGCAACGTGTCTCCCCTCGCCAACGTGACATGGCGGGTGATGAACTTGGTGCTGAGCAACTCGTCATAGGTGACGTTGATGGTTTTGATCTGATGCTGCGGCGATGTTCGGCTATCTGGCTTTGCGGCACAGCTCAATCCGAGCCAGGGCAGAAGACCAACCACGAGCATGAAAACGATGCTTCTCAGGGGAGAGCTCCTCTATTCGCTGGATGGATTCACCAACCTGCGATGTGTGCCAACACAATCCGGCCACTATTCCGCAGGGCGGAGTCAGGAAGGCTATTGTCCGCATAGCGGATTAAAGCAGACCCTGTTACGAATCAAAGGTTTCAGATGAACGGGCTACCGGCTGGGCGGCACTTCGTGCGCGGCGATGACCAATACGAATCGGTACGTCGTCAAACGGTATGGCATCAAGGAGTGCCCGACCGCTACCCGGCGGTGATTGTGCAAGCCGTCGATACCCAGGATGTCATCGCTGCCATCCGCTATGCCACGACAAACGCCCAGCGGGTGAGCGTGGTTTCCGGTGGCCACAGTTTCGCAGCTAGCCATCTGCGTGACGGTGCCATGCTCATCGATGTCAGTCGGATCGATCACGTCAGCGTCGATACCGACAAAGCGGTAGCCGTTGTTGGGCCGGGAAAAGGCGGCAGCGTGTTGATGGCGGAGCTGGAGGCGCTGGATCTGTTTTTTCCGGGTGGACACTGCAAAGGCGTCTGCCTGGGCGGCTATCTGCTGCAAGGCGGTTACGGCTGGAACAGCCGGATTCTGGGACCGGCCTGCGAAAGCGTTATCGGCCTGGAGGTCGTCACCGCAGCCGGCGAGCAGATCTACTGCGATGCCGACAGTAACGCCGACCTTTATTGGGCCGCCCGCGGTTGTGGGCCAGGCTTTTTTGGTGTGGTCACGGCGTTTCATCTCAAGCTGTACCGGCGTCCGCCCGTCTGCGGCACCAGCGTCTATGTCTATCCGATCCAGCTTGCGGACGAAATCTACACCTGGGCTCGCAGTGTCAGTGCCGAAGTGGATCGTCGTGTCGAGATGCAGATCCTGGCTACCCGCAGTGTCCCCGATCTAGGTTTACCGGGCCCTGCCATCGTGATGGCTTCGCCGGTGTTCGCCGACTCTGAAGCGGAAGCGCAACAAGCCCTGGCGGTGTTTGGCAGTTGCCCGGTAGTTGATCAAGCAATCGTCAAAATGCCTTATCTGCCAAGCGATTTACCGAGCTGGTACACGTTAGTCATGAGTAATTACTTGTCGGACCATCGCTATTCCGCAGATAACATGTGGACCTGCGCCCCCGCGGAAAAATTGTTGCCGGGCATCCGCACCATTATTGACACGATGCCGCCCCACCCAGCCCATTTTCTCTGGCTCAACTGGGGGCCATCGCCAGCACGCCAGGACATGGCTTACAGCGTCGAAGACGAGATCTATCTCGCGCTCTACTCCGGGTGGAAAGATCCCGCCGATGATGCCACATACGGCGACTGGCCACGATCGAACATGGCGGCGATGGCCGACCTGGCTACGGGCATCCAGCTTGCTGATGAAAACCTTGGTCAGCGCCCGGCGCGGTTCGCCACCGACGAGGCAATGGCCCGCCTCGACCGGGTACGCGCCCAGTATGACCCCGACGGTCTGTTCCACAGCTGGATGGGCAGGATCTAATGGCCGGCGATCGCTATCTGGGTTACCGCGGCACCGACGCGAATACGGCCTTTGCCAAATACTTCCAACCGCAGATGGCGCCACTGCCGTCGCACGTCGTCGAAGCACTCCAGCACGGCCCGCAAGCTGGCCCGACGCTGCTTGCCTTCCACGACGCGGCCTGTCTTGCCGATCAGGGGGATCAGCAGACCGAAAACGGCTACGGTGTTCTGGCGAATCGCAGCATCGGGGTAGCTGTGCTTACCGATATGCCCGGGGTGACTGTGCCGATGTGGTCGTGGTGGTTCGGCTGGCACGGCAGTGACTCTCGCCGCTATAAGTTGTGGCATCCCCGGGCGCATCTCTTCGCGCAATGGCACGACGGTGATGACGCTGGCCGTCGGGGTGCGGCGCGTTATGTCGGGCGCACCTCACTGATTAACGAATACATCGGTTCGACGTTGCACCGCGCGGCAATTCAGTTTGTTCCACCGTCAACATTGGGGTTGCCCGATGACGGTGATGCGTTGTCGGTCTGCGCCCGGCTGGGGTCCAGCGATGTTCCCCTCGACGTGGGCTGGTTCGTCCATCAGATTCGGCCGACTGCCGAGGGCGCTCAGATGCGGTCACGATTCTGGCTCGGCGGACCGTATGTCCAGATCCGTAAGCATTTCGGTGTGGCATCACCGGTGCTGCGCCCTATTGTGTCGCGGGCTATGGATACGTCGGTAACTGTTGCCCGCGATCTGATGGTGCACTGTGCCCAAGAAATGAATCACCTGGCCGGTTTTCTGCCCCAGCTCTACGCGGAGTTTCGTCACGACTAGCGCGGGGGAGGCCACCCTTTATCGGGCTTAGGCATACCGGACCACATTGCGTTGAGTGCCAAGATTGATCAGGCCGTCATCGGTGGCAATGGTCGCTTCCACAACATCTCCGTCATGCAAGTAGTAAGGATTGTGGAGCTGGCTGGCCAAAAAAACTTCCAGGGAAGGTGGCTCGCCAGATGGCCTGGCTGAACCGGCCGGTCGGGGTGCCCGCATTGCAGTCCCCACCGGAGTTCCGGTGAGCAGCAGATCACCAACGTCGAGACGTTGGAAACGCGACAATGCTTGCAAGGCTTTGAGCGGCGGGTAAAGCATGTCACCGTGCACCACACCGTTTTGACGTTGCGCACCGTTAACCCACAGCTGTAACCGAAGTTCACCGAAGCGCTTGAGTTCGTCAGCATCCAGCAGCACCAGCGCGGGCCCGATCGGGGCGAAACTCGGATACGATTTTGCTTCGTAAAACTGGCCTTGGGCGCGCTGGACATCGCGCGCGGAGACGTCGTTAGCTACCACCAACCCGCACACAAACTCAGTGAGATTGGCGTCGGTGACCTCGGTGCCTACTGGCAATGCGCGGCCAATGACTAACCCGATTTCCACTTCGTAATCCAGCAGCTGGACATGCTTAGGTTTGATGATGTCGTCGAATGGGCCGACGATCGCCGCGGATGCCTTACGAAAGAAAGTCAACTGAGCTTTGGTTGGGTCGCGGCCCACATCTTTGATATGGGAGAGGTAGTTAGTGGCTTGGGCAATCACTCGACACGGCAAAGTCACCGGGGACAGCAGTGCGAGCTCGCTGACCGCCACGGTGTCGGAGCTGTGCATGGCGTCCTCGATGGCCGCGCGGTGAGCGAGCACCTCGGCGGTAGTGGTGGCGGTGGTGGCGATACGCGCGGCACCAGCCGCGGTTTGCGCCCACCAGCCGTCGGCTGTGCGCAAGATAGTGCTGGTCATAACGGGCGGACTACCTAACTAGGGGCGACCACAAGCGATTCAACGGCTGTGGCTTCCTCAAAACCTTCAATCTCGGCGCGCCATTCATAAAGTCCTGGCTCTAAATGGATACCGGCCGGAATGTTCAGCGTGAGCGGCATCCGCACGGATGTTCCGTGGATGGCACCGGGAAGTCGGCCGGCTTCGGCGCAGGCCTCAAACAGGAGCCGCTGCGGTCCGTGTGGCCCCGGCACTATCACTGGGTCGCCATCGGTGGTGAGTAGCTGGCAGGTCAGCTTGTGCTGTTTGTTTGTTTCACTCCAGTCGATGTCGAGGAACATCACCAATGAGATTGCCGGAGTGGGCGTTTGACACTGCCGCCACCCCAAGCCTAAGGCGTTGACCTTTCCGGACTGCGGATCGGCCTGTGCCGCGTCGGCAATAAAGAGGCTGATCTTCATCGGAGGGCTGCCATCGGGAGGGCGCGTATCAACCGCACCCGACTTTGCTGCGCCATTACCGCCACCACGTGTTGTTCGGCTCCCAAGGTCAATAAATCGAAGATTGAGCGCGCTGTAGTGTTCACGCTATTGGCCCAAACTCATG
Source organism: Mycobacteriaceae bacterium (assembly GCA_019751635.1). GTDB lineage: Bacteria > Actinomycetota > Actinomycetes > Mycobacteriales > Mycobacteriaceae > Mycobacterium. The sequence goes on along the minus strand of JAIENC010000108.1, from coordinate 8,402 downwards.
TTGTCGGCTGGATCATACGCTTTGGTGCGCAACTCTTGTGCCTTTCGGATGTAGCTACCGTGCAGCTGTTTTGGCTATTTCCCGGGCGGCAGTTGACGTGGCTCATGAGGTGAACGCAGTTCAGCCAACGCGGTTGGGTCGGTGCTGAACGGGTCTGGTTGATCTGACAAGACTCGGGCGGAGGGGATCCGCGCCCGGTCGGCCTGTTCGTCGCGCACTGTGGTGGTGAATGGTTGTGGTTCGGGTTGGCTTTCAGAGTTCATGGTCACCTTGTGGGTACGCCGGAGCATGAAGGTGATCTCCTCAACCTCTTCGATGGCCTGCCGGGCGGCACGTAGCGGTTGGACCGTGGATCCCAGAGCACGAGTGAGAATTGGGGGCACCAACGGCCGGATCCAGCGGGCCGCGGCTTTGAGGGTATCTGCGGTGAGGTCTACCACTTCAGGAATTTGTCGGCTCGGCGCCGCCGGATGCTCCCCACGCGGTTCCAGCGTGTCGGCGGAACTGACCCGTTCCGGGGCGGGTAGCGCTGCTCGGCTGGCTGCCTCGGCTTGCGCGGCAATCGGCAAATACATGTCATCATCGGCAGGTTCGACGGTAACTTCCGGCACAGCCTGGGTTGGATCAGTCAGGCCTGCTGTCGCCTGGAGAGCTTCGGCGATGTGACGGTGATGGTAGGCGCGGTCGATGACGGTCTGGGCCGCGGCGGCGAGGCGGGCACCGGCAAGCTGCTGTTCGGCCCAGATGATCTCGGTGGCCTGGCGGATTTCGGCTCGTTTAATAGCGATCGCGGTTTCCGCCTCAAGTTCGGCACGTTCACGCTTGGCCTGGGCGAGGGCGCGGCGGTCTCGAGTCGTCTCGCTATGCCACAGTCGCAGGATCAGCGGAAGCAGGTACAGCAGCACAAAAAAAGAAATCAGCGTAAGCCGTAGCGTCAGTGCACCCCAGGTAGCTGACGGGTCGGTCAGGGTGAGGTCGTTCATGGCGATCCAGCGTGCACCTAGACCGTGATCGGAGTTCATCATTGCCGCCTGGCGCGCCGCGGCGAGGGTCTGCTCATCCTGAGCGATCTCCGCATCGGCCTTGGCTTTGGCGCTCTCCCGGGTGGCTATCGCCGTGTCCAATTCTTGCTGCGTCGCGGTGAGAAGCGCGTTAGCCGTTCGTGTTTCGGGTCCTACGCCGGGAACGCCAGTGATGTGGGTTTGTGGACACTCAGGCAGGGGATGGTATTCGCACCTGGCCACCACGAGCGCGTCGTCGCGGTGTTGGCGAGCCCGATCGACCGACTCATCCTGAGCGATGCGGGCGCTACGCGCGTGGTCGAGGGCATCTAAGGCTTGCGCAACGGCGGGTATCGAAGCGGCGTTTTTAACGGCGCGCTCATCGAGTCGATGCTCGATCGAGCCTGACAACGCGATGAGTGTGGCGAGCTCACCGATCAGGACTCCAACGGCAGCGGTGACCATCCCGCGTCCTACGACACGCGGCCAACCGTGGATGGCACCGCTGGCCGCACTGCGGGTCACCATGCCGACCAGCAGACCGGCGCCAAGCGCTACCGCAACAACGGCCGCCATCGGCCAGCTAGCCGATTCGCCGACTGCCAGACTGACAACGATCCAGGCCAACACCGCGCCGACGGAAACAACCACGGTGCGGATAGCTCCTTCAGGTAGTTCAGATTGTGGTTCAGACATTTGTTGGGCGCACATGAGCCTCAAAAACCTCCGGGTTGTCCATACGTGGGATCAGCTGCGCCCTGATGCGGTAAGCGGTGTCCAGGGAATCCACGCCACGCACGTGGATTAGCGGTGGATTGGCAGTTACCGCGGACAGCTACATGAGACGGTATAGGTCTATGCAAGAACACGACTATATGACTTACGAACACTTCGGTCGCAGATTCTTCGAGGTTGCCGTCACCGAGGAGCGCCTTGCGTCGGCGCTTTCCACGATCGCTGGGGACGACTTCGAGATGCCGCCGATCGCTCAGGGACCGGGCAAGATCGCCAAAGTCAGTGCCAAGGTAAAAATTCGTGAACCGCGAGTGACCCGTCATGTTGGGGACGCAATTACCTTCACGATCCACATTCCACTGACCATCCAGTTGCTCCTTGACCTGTGGGTGGATAAACAACGGTTCATGGTGGTCGGTGACATCGCGTTACGCGCTACGGCCCGGGCGGCCGAACCGCTGCTGCTGATCGTTGACGTTGCTAAACCGCGGCCCTCTGATATCACCGTGAACGTGTCGTCAAGTTCAATCCGCGGTGAAGTGGTGCGCATTATTGGCGGGGTTGACGCCGAAATCCGGCGTTTCATTGCCCAGCACGTCGCTAATGAAATTGATTCACCACAAGCACAAGCCGCGCAGGTTATTGATGTCGCTAGTGCCCTGGATGCTGCCTGGTCGACGATGTAGACGGTGCGGCCGTCTGAGCGCGCATCGTCTCGGCAAGAGCGGCCACCCCGGGCTCGGTGAACACATCTTCCAGCATCATCGGCTGGCCGGTTGGCCCGGTCAGCGGGACTCGCCAGTTGGGGTACTCGTTGGTAGTGCCGGGTTGGTTTTGGGTCTGTCGGTCGCCCACCGCGTCTGCTAGTGACATCGCTAATAACCGGGATGGTGTTCGGCCCAAGTACGCATGAAGTGCGGTCATGATGTGTTCGGGGTCGTGTTCTGCGCTGGCCTCATCGGGGAGTAGCCCAACTCGACGCAACTCGGCCAGCCATGCCGATACCTGGGCACGATTATCCTGCAGCTCCTGTTCGACAGGGCGGCTCAGAAGGTTGAGGGAATCTCTGAGCCGCACATGATCTCCGGCCAGATAGCTGACCGCCGGGGGGAGATCATGGGTACCGATCGACGCTAGGCAGTGCTCCCGCCAACGTTGCGCAGGCAGCGGAAGAGTGCAGGTGGGGTCGGTGTCGCGGTCGAGTTCGAACCACAGCAGTGACGTACCCAACACGCCGCGCGACTGGAGATAACTACGCACCCAGGGTTCGACGGTGCCAAGGTCCTCGCCCACCACAACCGCGCCGGCACGGTATGCCTCTAGGGCCACAATGCCGACCAGCGCTTCATGGTTATAGCGCACATAGGTCCCGTCGGCGGGCGTTGCGTTGTTCGGGATCCACCACAACCGAAACAGTCCAATGATGTGGTCAATACGCACTCCGCCGGCATGGCGCAATATTGCTTGAACCAGGGCACGAAACGGTTGATAAGCCTGTTCTTCCAGCCGGTCTGGTCGCCACGGTGGCTGCGACCAGTTCTGTCCCACTTGGTTGAATTCGTCCGGTGGTGCGCCAACGGTTACCCCTGACGCCAACCCATCCTGCTGTAACCACGCGTCAGCGCCGTGTGGGTGCACACCCACCGCGAGGTCATGCATGATGCCGAGTGCCATCCCGGTGTACCGGGCCTTAGCCTGCGCTGCCGCGAGTTGCTCGTCGAGTTGCCATTGCAGCCAGCGATGAAAGTCGACGGTGTGGGGGTGGGCGTGCACAAATTCGGCGACGGCTGGGCTCGCTGGGTGTTGCAGCGGGCCTGGCCAGCGATGCCAGTCGGCGCCGTAGTGGTCGGCCAGCGCGCACCAGGTGGCAAAGTCGTCCAACGATTTACCTTCGCGCGCACGATACGCCCGATAGGCCAGCTCCCGACCGGCGGCACGATGTACCCGGTAGACGCTGGTGAGCGCCTTGCGTTTGGCTGCCCAGGCGGTATCACGGTCGATCACGTCGTGCTGTCGCGCCCGGTGTTGTACATCGGCACGTAGCTGCCGGACCCGGCGGCGCTTACGAAGGTAGGCGAATTCGGGGATCGCTTCGACACGCAGATAGAGCGGATTGGCAAAGCGACGTGACGTTGGCAGGTAGGGGGAGGGCTCCATGGGTAGCGTCGGTGCTGCCGCATGCAACGGATTGACTAGTACAAAGCCGGCCCCGTGTTGCGATGCCGACCAAACCGCTAGATCAGCCAGGTCAACGAGATCGCCAACACCCCAAGACTGCTGCGACCGGACGCTATAGAGCTGGACGGCGACCCCCCAGCTGCGCTGAGCGGCCAGTCGTGTCGGTAGACCCAGCCAATCTGGCGTCACGATCAGTGTTGTGCTGCTCTGATCCGCTCCCGAGCGCAGATACACCCGGTGATAGCCCAGTGGAAGATCGTTGGGCAACATAAAACTGGCCTCGCCAATCCAACGGCCGTCGAGATTAAACGGGGCCGTGAAATTCTCGATCTGACGTACCTCACCGCACAGCGTGCCGTCCTCCAGCTGCAACCACACATCCGCAGGAGCACCATCGGTCACATGCGCCCAAAACGATGTGGCAGTCGCCGCTGGACTCACAATGACTGCGGGCAGCGGTCGTGACCAATACGACCGGTGGCAGGCGTGCAAGGCTGCGCAGCGTTGCGGCTCGGTCTGTGCGGGCACACCGAAAGCAGCCAGAATCGACACCAGCGTGGCCTCGGCGACGAAGACATCTCGACCGGCCCAATCCGCGTACTGGGTGGCGATGCCATACCGCTCAGCGAGTTCGACGAGCGACGGTGCATGCTGGGCCATGATGCCCATCTTGCGCCAGAACGTCGCACCACTGTGGCCGAGTCCAGGCCGAGTCCAGACGGCGACACCTTTGTCGCGTGGCGGTGTTGAAGCGAGTACCTTACGGTTATCGACGTGAATATCGGCGTGGACATCAGTGCAGCGCATTACCCAGGCACTTTGCCTAACCAGCCCAATCAGATGGTGATTTAACGTGCCCAATGAACAAAACCGAGGTCAACAGACGTCGGGTTACGGTCTCGGGTTATCGACGCGAACCCAGGTAACCGGCCATAACTTCCTGGCCCGCCGCACCGCGATGGCGTTAACACGGTGGCGGGTTCGCATGGAGATTGAGCCGGGCCGACGCCAGATTTTGGCGGTGGTGGCATCGGTGTCCGCAGCGGGGATCCTCTGCCTGGGCGCGCTGCTGTGGTCGTTCTTCAATCCGTCCGGCCAGATGAATGACTCACCGATCATTGCTGATCGTGACACCGGTGCGCTCTATGTGCGAGTAGGCGACACCCTGTATCCGGCGTTGAATTTAGCTTCGGCTCGGTTGATCGCTGGGCGCCCGGACAACCCGCACAAGGTGAAAGCAAGCCAGATCGCTTCGGCGCCACACGGCGCGATGGTGGGTATCCCGGGGGCGCCATCGTTTATCCATCCCACCAGCCCAGCTTCCTCATCGTGGCTGGTCTGCGACACCGTTGCGACGACGTCTGGGGTTGGTGCACCGCAGCCGCTAACCGTAACCGTCATTGACGGCACACCGGATCTGTCCGGTCATCGCCGGATAGTCAATGGATCGGATGCGGTGGTGTTGCGTTACGGCGAAGATGCTTGGGTGGTCCGGGATGCGCGGCGATCACGCATCGACGGGGCAGACCGTGCGGTGTTGTTGCCCTTGGGACTCACCCCGGAGCAAGTGACTCAGGCACCCCCGATGAGCCGGGCTTTATTCGACGCCTTGGCAGTGGGCCCGGAGCTGTCGGTTCCGATCGTGCCGAATGCGGGCTCGCCGGCCGCTTTCCCCAACGCCCCAGGACCAGTGGGGACTGTGGTTGTCACACCACAAATCAGTGGGCCGCAACAGTATTCATTGGTGCTTGCTGATGGCGTGCAGACGGTGTCACCGTTGGTCGCGCAGATCCTGCAGAACGCAGGCAACCCGGCTGGTAGTTCACCCAAGACAGTCGCACCAGGGGCATTAGCCAAGATGCCGGTGGTTAACCGGCTGGACCTATCGGCCTATCCAGACGCGCCGTTGAATCCCGTCGACGTCCGGGACAATCCGACAACGTGTTGGTGGTGGGAACGAAGCCAAGGCGAGAAGCGGGCTCGCATCCAGGTGATATCTGGGCCCACACTGCCGATTGCGGCCAAGGAGGAGGGCAAAGTGGTGGAGTTGGTGAAATCCGATGCCACCGGACGGGAAGCCGATCGGGTCTATTTCGGCCCCAACTACGCGAACTTCGCGGTTACCACCGGTAATGATCCAGCCGCGTCAACTGCGGAATCGCTGTGGTGGCTATCGGCTTCAGGGGTTCGATTCGGAGTGGAAGAGACAAAAGAAACACGCGAGGCATTGGGGCTAAACTCGGCGCCGAGCCTAGCGCCGTGGGTAGCACTGCGATTGCTGGCAGCCGGGCCAATGCTGTCCCGCGCGGATGCGATGGTTCGTCATGACACACTGCCCTCAGACCTGTCGCCTGCACAGTTAGTGGTACCGAAGTGAAACGTGGATTTGCTCGACCAACACCGGAAAAGCCACCGGTGATCAAGCCGGAAAACATCGTCTTACCGACACCGCTAAGTATCCCCCCGCCAGAGGGCAAGCCATGGTGGATTGTGGTGGTCGGTGTGGTGGTGATCGGCATGCTGATCGGCATGGTCGCCATGACTTTCGCCAGCGGATCAAAAGTGTTCTCCGGCGCCGGCTCCATCTTCCCCCTGTTCATGATGGGTGGGATGGGAATGATGATGTTTGGCCGCATGGGAGGCGGCCAGCAGCAGATGAGTCGACCGAAATTGGACGCCATGCGCGCCCAGTTCATGCTGATGCTGGACATGCTGCGGGATACCGCCCAGGAGTCCGCTGACAGCATGGACGACAACTACCGGTGGTTTCACCCGGCGCCAATCACGCTAGCCGCTGCCGTGGGGTCGTCGCGGATGTGGGAACGCAAACCCGACGGTAAAGACCTCAATTTCGGAGTCGTCAGGGTCGGAGTGGGCATGACTCGACCTGAAGTGACGTGGGGCGAGCCGCAAAATATGCCGACCGACATCGAGTTGGAACCAGTAACCGGTAAGGCTCTGCAAGAGTTTGGGCGCTATCAAAGCGTCGTGTACAACCTGCCCAAAATGGTGTCTTTACTAGTGGAACCGTGGTATTCGCTGGTGGGAAGCCGCGACCAGGTCATGGGCGTGATGCGGGCCATCATCTGCCAGTTGGCCTTTTCGCACGGGCCCGACCATGTCCGGATGATTGTCGTTAGTTCCGATGCCGAGCAGTGGGAATGGGTGAAGTGGCTTCCGCATTTCGGTGATCCGCGGCGCAACGACGCGGCGGGTAGCGCGCGGATGGTCTATGCATCGGTCCGCGAATTCGTCTCCGAGCAGGCTGAGTTGTTTGCTGGTCGTGGTTCGTTTACCCCGCGTCATGCCAGTTCTTCATCGCAAACCCCAACACCGCACCACCTGATCATCGCTGATGTCGAAGATCCGCAGTGGGAGTACGTGATTAGCGCCGAAGGCGTCGATGGGGTGACTTTTTTCGACCTGACCGGCTCTGCGTTGTGGGCGGGTATCCCGGAGCGGGTGTTGCAGTTCGACCCCAATGGGGTGATCGAGGCATTGCCGCGTGATCGTGACACCTGGATCGTCATTGACGACAAGCCCTGGTTTTTCGCGCTGGCTGATCAGCTCGGTGAGGCAGATGCCGAAGAGTGTGCCCAGAAGATAGCCCAGTGGCGAATCGCTGAGGCCTACGAGGAGATTGGCCAGCGAGTAACGCATATCGGTGCGCGGGATATCTTGTCCTACTACGGCATCGATGACCCCTCTCGAATTGACTTCAATGAGCTCTGGCACAGCCGGCGTGACACGCTTGGCCGGTCTCGATTGCGGGCACCATTCGGCAATCGCTCTGACAATGGCGAGCTGCTGTTTTTGGACATGAAGTCGCTCGACGAGGGTGGCGATGGCCCACACGGAGTGATGTCGGGGACTACGGGGTCGGGCAAGTCGACGCTCGTGCGGACAGTGATCGAGTCGCTCATGCTGAGCCACCCACCAGAGGAACTGCAATTCGTCTTAGCAGACCTCAAGGGTGGTTCGGCGGTTAAGCCGTTTGCGGGGGTGCCACACGTTTCGCGGATTATCACCGACCTCGAAGAAGACCAAGCATTAATGGAGCGTTTCCTTGATGCGCTCTGGGGAGAGATCGCGCGACGCAAGGCCGTGTGCGACAACGCCGGGGTCGATGACGCCAAGGAATACAACACGATGCGGTCCCGGATGCGGGCCCGCGGCCAGGACATGCCGCCGTTACCGATGCTTGTGGTGGTTATCGACGAGTTCTATGAGTGGTTCCGCATCATGCCGACAGCGGTGGACGTCCTTGACTCAATCGGACGGCAGGGTCGCGCTTATTGGATCCATCTGATGATGGCGTCTCAGACCATTGAAAGCCGGGCGGAAAAACTCATGGAGAACATGGGTTATCGCCTGGTGCTCAAGGCTCGTACCGCTGGCGCGGCGCAGGCGGCAGGGGTGCCCAACGCGGTCAACCTGCCCGCCAAAGCCGGGCTGGGTTATTTCCGTAAGAGCGGTGATGAGATTGTG
>JAIENC010000072.1 GCA_019751635.1 Mycobacteriaceae bacterium | reverse complement strand
TTTGGTTAAGCAGACGGTACCTTCCCGACCACACATTTCGACGAACGACACGAACGGCAATAAGGTAGGTCGGTTAAGTCGACGATGATGAAGCGCAGCCCGCGGAGGAACACCGCCCAGCGGGGGTGGTGCCGCAGTATCGATAGGTGAACCATGTCCGGATTGGAAAATAGCCAGCGGGAACGTTCACGGGCGAACCGGCGGGCTTCGGCGGAGCTATCGCCGTCGTAGGCGGTAGGCGCGACATCCTTCAGCTTGCTGGCCAGGGGCCCGGCTGCGGTGAGGGCATGTGCTGTGACCAGCTGGTGGTGGCCGAGCGCTTTGGTTGGGGACAGATACAGCGCCCGGGCGCGTGAGTCTGTTGCCAGTGCGTGGAGTACGGGAAGTTGGTAAGCCAGCGATTTTCCGGACGCGGTGCCGGTACCCACCACAACATGACGACCGGCGTGGGCCAGCTCGGCGGCGGCGAGCTGGTGTGACCACGGGGCGTTAATAGCGCGTTCGGCACATGCTTGCGCCACGTCCGGGTCAACCCAAGCTGGCCACCTTCGCAGCTGGCTGCCGCGTGCCGGTAATTCTGCGACATGACGCAGCGGATTTTCGCTCGCGGCTGTACCCGCTAATGCTGCGGCGAGCAGGTGGCTGCCGAAACTGGCCATATCTCTCCCTCGGATGCCGCCCGATTGGCCGCTACAGCCGATTGTTCACTGCGGGTTTTCGGTGTGCGTCTGGGCTCTGGTGACCGAAACCTGTCGCGAACGCGTGGAACATGATTGACTGGTTGGCGGTCGCAGCTTCTGTGTTCGTGTCAAACTTTCGCAGGATCTTTCGTTGCGGCCGCGGTTCCTGCGAGGTGCTAGTTCGGGTGAGTTCCGGCGACGCCGAGAGGTATGGCGGTCACAACGGCGCCCCGGTGCATCGGTATGCGGTGCACTGCACCCAAAAGAAAGAAAAGGAAAGATCAAGAAATGCCACAGGGAACTGTGAAGTGGTTCAACGCGGAGAAGGGGTTTGGTTTCATCGCCCCCGAGGACGGTTCCGCCGACGTGTTCGTGCACTACACGGAGATTCAAGGGTCGGGTTTCCGCACGCTCGAAGAGAACCAGAAGGTCGCGTTTGAGATCGGCCACAGCCCCAAGGGCCCGCAGGCCACCGGAGTTCGTTCCCTCTAACCGGGCAGACCCCGACGGTAACCCCCCAGCTCGCTTCCGTGCCGGGGCCGACTGGGGGGTTCACACTGGTGAGTTACCGCCGTACGGGTTGCCTTACTGTCGTGATGTGAGCCAGCTGTCCTTTTTCTCGGCGCAGTCGGTGCCGCCGGACGTGGCCGACTTAACGGGGGTGCTGGCTGCCTCCGGCCAGATTGTCCTGGTCGGTGCCCCTGCTGTGCAGGGTGCCCGGCTATCGGTAGTGGTAGATCAGCTGTGGCGGGCCTTGGCCTTGGCCGAGATGATCGAAGAAGCTGGTTTAGTGCCAGAGATTACGCACACTGATGAAAACACCCCGTTAGTACGCACCGCCGTCGACATGTTGCTGACTGATATCAGTGCCGAGTGGACGTGTGGCGCGGTCAAGATGGTCCCGCACCGGTGGCTGCCCGGTCCACGGGAACTACGGGCCTGGACCTTGACGGCCGGCCGCCCGGAGGGGGATCGTTACCTGCTGGGTTTGGATCCGCACGCACCGGAAACCCATGCGGCGTTGGCGTCAGCGTTGATGAGGGTCGGGATTGCCCCAACTCTTATTGGCGCTCGGGGTGGTCGGCCCGCGCTGCGGATCAGCGGCCGGCGCAGACTGTTGCGTTTGGTAGAAAATGTTGGGGAACCGCCTGATCTCGAAGGGGCGTTGTCGCAATGGCCATGCGTCTGACGGGTGGTCCGCGCCGAGCTCTGGGGGGAGCCGGTTTGCGTTGGTGCGGCGGAGAGTGCGAAATTGTCAGGGTATTCACCGCTGGAAAAACTGGTGTTTTCGACGCCAGTCAGGGGGTCAGGCACCGTCAGGCTAAGGATGGAGCGAGCGCAGTTGGCAGACTCAAAGTCATCACGGGGCCGCAATGGCAGCACGGGAAGCCTACGACGACTTGTCATCGTCGAGTCGCCCACCAAGGCCCGCAAGCTGGCCGGCTACCTGGGTTCTGACTACATCGTCGAGTCTTCCCGCGGCCATATCCGCGACCTGCCTCGGGCGGCCGCTGACGTGCCGGCGAAATACAAATCGCAGCCGTGGGCTCGGCTCGGGGTCAATGTCGATGCTGACTTCGAACCGCTGTACATCGTCAGCCCGGATAAGAAAAGTACCGTTAGCGAGCTCAAGGGCTTACTGACCGGAGTTGACGAACTTTATCTGGCCACCGATGGTGACCGCGAAGGTGAAGCGATTGCTTGGCATTTGTTGGAAACGCTCAAGCCACGGATACCCGTTAAACGGATGGTTTTCCACGAGATCACCGAACCGGCGATCCGGGCCGCCGCCGAGCATCCTCGGGACTTGGATACCGATCTGGTTGATGCTCAAGAGACCCGACGCATCCTGGACCGGCTATATGGCTACGAGGTTAGCCCGGTGCTGTGGAAAAAAGTTGCTCCCAGGCTGTCTGCCGGCCGGGTGCAGTCGGTGGCTACGCGCATCATCGTACAGCGTGAACGGGACCGAATGGCTTTCCGCAGCGCCGCCTACTGGGATGTTGTTGCCGAGCTGGACGCGAGCGTTTCTGATCCGGCGGCTTCGCCGCCCAGCTTCACCGCACGTTTGGTTAGCGTTGATGGCCTGCGGGTAGCCACCGGGCGGGATTTCGATTCGTTGGGTGTATTGCGGACAGATCGGGAGGCCGCCAAGCACGTCACGGTGCTCGATGAGGCGAGCGCTGGCGCCTTGGCCGCCGGTTTGCGCGGTGCGCAGCTGAGTGTCGCTGCGGTGGAGGACAAGCCGTACACCCGCAAGCCTTATCCACCGTTCATGACGTCGACACTGCAGCAAGAGGCGGGTCGCAAACTGCGGTTCTCCGCGGAACGGACGATGAGCGTCGCCCAGCGGCTCTACGAAAACGGCTACATCACCTATATGCGTACCGACTCGACAACATTGTCCGAGTTGGCCATCGACGCCGCACGCAGGCAAGCCAGCCAGCTCTACGGCGCTGAGTTCGTCTCACCATCACCGCGGCAGTACACCCGCAAGGTGAAAAATGCGCAGGAGGCGCACGAGGCCATCCGGCCGGCCGGTGAGACGTTCGCTACTCCGGACGCGGTACGCCACGAACTCAGCGGTGACGATTTCCGGCTTTACGAGCTGATCTGGCAGCGCACGGTGGCTTCGCAGATGGCTGATGCGCGCGGCACCACGCTGAGCCTACGGATTGCCGGGCGCTGCCAGGGTGTTGAGGGCCAGAATCACGACGTGGTGTTTACGGCCAGCGGACGCACCATCACCTTCCCGGGGTTTCTCAAAGCCTATGTGGAAACTGTGGATGAACAAGCCGGCGGCGAGGCTGACGATGCCGAGCGGCGGTTGCCGCAGCTCACGCAGGGACAGCAGCTTCATGCCACCGAGTTAACCCCTGACGGACACGCCACCAACCCGCCGGCCCGCTATACCGAAGCGTCGCTGATCAGGGCACTGGAAGAACTCGGTATTGGTCGACCGTCGACTTATTCGTCGATCATTAAGACCATCCAGGACCGTGGTTATGTGTATAAAAAGGGCAGCGCCCTGGTGCCGTCCTGGGTGGCGTTCGCTGTGATCGGCCTGTTGGAGCAGCATTTTGGCCGGCTGGTGGATTACGACTTCACCGCGGCAATGGAAGACGAACTCGACGAGATTGCTGCGGGCAATGAACGACGCACCGACTGGCTGACTAATTTCTACTTCGGCGGCGACCACGGTGTACCCGACTCGGTGGCCCGTTCCGGTGGTCTCAAGAAACTTGTCGGTATCAATCTCGAAGGTATCGACGCTCGAGAAATTAACTCCATCAAACTGTTTGACGATGCCGAAGGTCGGCCGGTGCACGTCCGGGTGGGCAAGAACGGTCCTTATCTGGAACGGCTGGTGGTCGGTGAGGATGGCGAGTCTGCCCCGCAGCGCGCCAATCTCGATCACGCGCTTACCCCGGATGAGCTGACCCTGCAGGTAGCTGAGCAGCTTTTCGCTACGCCGCAAGAGGGCCGAGTCTTAGGCGTGGACCCGCAGACAGGCCACCAGATCGTGGCCAGAGACGGCCGGTACGGGCCCTACGTCACCGAGCTGTTGCCGGATAAGCCGGACGACGAGCGGGGTGCTGGAACGAAAAAAGGCGACAAATCCACCGGGCCTAAACCGCGTAGTGGTTCGTTGTTTCGCAGCATGGATCTGCAGACGGTGACTCTCGAGGAGGCGCTGAAACTGCTGTCTTTGCCCCGAGTGGTCGGGGTCGACCCTGATTCGGGTGAGCAGATCACTGCCCAGAACGGCCGTTACGGTCCGTATCTTAAGCGCGGCAACGATTCGCGGTCGTTGGCTGCCGAAGACCAGATTTTTGCCATCACCCTCGACGAAGCGCTGAAGATCTACGCCGAACCTAAACGTCGTGGCCGGCAGAGTGCTTCCGCGCCGCCGCTGCGGGAGTTGGGCACCGACCCGGCGTCAGGTCAACCTATGGTGATCAAAGACGGCCGATTTGGGCCCTACGTCACTGACGGCGAGACCAACGCTAGTCTGCGTAAAGGTGACGAGGTGGCCACCATTACTGATGAGCGGGCCGCCGAGTTGTTAGCCGATCGACGCGCCCGCGGACCGGTGAAGCGGGCCGCTAAAAAGGCAACTGCCCGCAAGGCGCCGGCCCGTAAAAAAACTGCTCAGCGATCGGATTTGACGTAGCGTGGCGGACTCCGGATTTTAATCCTGGGGGTGAGCGTGTCAAGTAGGTGGGGTGGCCACTGCCCTGTGTGTTGTGGGTGTTACGTTGCCGGTGAACGCGAATATCGCGTTCGGAGTGCGCTTATCGCGTCGTCTGGTGCCCGAAATGCAGACGCATGGTGCAACGGCTGAAGTAGATCGTCGTTGAGGTGGTCGGGGGGCATGGTTGCCGGCGTTGCGGGCGAACTCGTATTGCGTGGCGACGGTGGGTTGGGCCGCGTTATCGGTGATCAAAGGCTACGTCGAAAACCAGAAGACTCGGTGAGTGATGCTGGCTGGTAGACGTTTTCGGGTGGAGTTCACCGACGAGCAGGCAGTGTTTGCCGGGCAGATCGGGGTAGTGTGCCGGTCGGTGTGGAATACCGGGCTGGAGCAGCGCCGCGAATACCGCCGCCGCGGGTAGTGGATGAACTACCGGCCGCAGGCCCACGAACTCGCCGAAGCCAAGACTGAGCACCCGTGGCTTGCCGAGTATGCCGGGGCATAGTTTGCAGCAGACCTTGATGGATCTGGACCGGGCGTGCCGCGAGTACCAGACGTTTCGGGTGCACTGGCGGTGGGCGCCTTCGTTCCGGTTTCCCGAGGGCAACAAGATGGCTGTGGAGAAGCTGGACCGGCGCCACGCGCGGGTGAAACTGCCCAAGCTCGGGTGGGTGAAGTTTCGTGCCTCGCGCAGCCTGGAGGGTGAAACCGTCCGTTCGACCACTCTGTCTCGCGCGGCCAAAGGTTCGGCAAACCGCAACACACGGGCCCGTACACGCTGACGTGAACGCCGCCAAGAATCTACTGGCCGCAGGGTGCGCGGTCACCGCCTGCCGAGAAACCGAAGCACCTGCGGGTGTTGCGGTGACGTCGACGCAGGAACCAGCAGGAAACCGCGAGGAATTACTGCTCCAACCCGTCTAACAGGTTGGCATCCCCCGACTTCAGCCTTGGGGAGGAACGTCAAACCGTCTACAGCGGTCGGGCCAGCTGGGTTGGCGCGGTACGGCCGCGCAGTTCAACAACTTCGCCGACATCCCAGCACAACGCTTCGGCGTCCAGCGCGTCCCGGACGGCGATGGCCGATGCCAGTACCCGACCTTGTTCAAATTTGGCCAGTTCGGTGAGCCGGGCGGCCTCGTTGACCGGGTCGCCGATCACGGTGTACTCGAAGCGGGCTTGCGCTCCGATATGGCCGGCGATGGCCCGGCCGGACGACACCCCGATGCCGAACTCTCCAGAACCTAAGACCGGGAGCAGTTCGTCGTGGAGTTCCCGGGCGGCGGCCAGGGCGGCTCCGGCCGCGTCGGGGTGCTCAATTGGCGCGCCGAAGACGGCTAACGCGGCGTCGCCAAGGAATTTGTTGACGAAGCCGCCGTGTCGGTCGACGGTGTCCACCACGACCCGGAAGAACTCGTTGAGCAGGTGTACCACCTCACCGGGCGGGCGGGTCGCGGCCAAGGTGGTAGAGCCCACCAAATCGACAAACAACACCGCGACGTCGCGTTCTTGGCCGCCGAGCTCGGTGCCGCGCTCTAGGGCGCGTCGCGCTACGTCTTCGCCGACGTAACGCCCGAACAGGTCACGCAGCCCTTGCCGCTCTGCGAGATCGCGGACCATATCGTTGAAACCCGCCTGCAGTAACCCCAGTTCGCTGGCGTCATAGATCTGCATGTGGGCGTTGTAGTTACCGCGCTGCACTTCACTGAGCGCCCAACGCAGCTGGCGTAGCGGATCGGCAATCGACATAGCCACCAGCAGGGTGCTAATCAGTCCGACGATCAATGCGGTGACGGCCAGCAGCAGGATCGGGTTGAACAGTTTCTCCGGTGGCGCGTGCAGCAGCGCAATTTTGTTGGCCATCACGGCCAGCACGATCGCCAACAGCGGTACCCCGGTGGACAATGTCCAGGTCAGCATCTGTCGCACGATGACACCGGGGGACCGCAGATTTTCCGGAACGCCGGCGCGCAGCGCGGCGACAGCGACTGGTCGCAGCACTCGTTCGGATTGCAGGTAGCCAACGATGGCGGTGGCGGTGGCGCCCAGGGCGATAGCGACCGCCACCACGGGCACGGTGTGTCTAGCCACTGACCAGCTGGCAACGATGAAAATCATGCCGCCCACAAACCAGGACGCCATGTTGATCAGCATGCGGTAGTAGGGCATCCGCAGTGCGCGGCTGCGGGCCAACTCGGTGGTGGCCGGGTCGGTTTCGATGAGCAGGTTGTCACGGCGTTGCCATCGGAAAACTGGCATCAAGAACAGCAGGCTCAACACAGATCCAGCACCAAAAATGATCACCAGCACGGTGACGAAGATCGCCAGGTTGGTGGGCGGCAAATCCTGCAATTCAATGCGATCTTGCGGCGGTAAGCCATAACGTAGGAAGCTGAGCACGAATAATGCACCGATGATGTCGGCTTGCAGCATGCTCAGCGCAAACAACGGCCACGGAGTGCGCAACACCCACCGGACGAACATGCTTATCCGCCCGGGCAGTGACGCCGCGGTGCCCACCACCTCACCGTATCGGTCGGTGGGTGGGTGAGGGAAACACCGTCGGGCGGGGCGCGGTGCGCCCTGCGGCTAAAGATCACAGGAATATCGCGAAACAACGACAAAACGGTCTCTGTCGGTAGGGTGGTCCGGTGATGTCGGGGGTGTTTAGCCGGCTGGTCGGCCAGGTGGCGGCGACAGCGGTGCTGGTCTCGGCGGCGAAAGCCGCACATAGTGATTCAGTTCATAACCAAGCCGTTGATGGGGCGATGTCACATGCTTGGTTAATCACTGGGCCGCCCGGATCGGGGCGGTCAATTGCGGCATTGTGCTTTGCCGCCGCGCTGCAATGCCTTTCGGGCGCTGCGGGCGCCACTCCGGGTTGCGGGCAGTGCCGGGCCTGCACGACCACCTTGGCCGGCACTCACGCCGATGTCCGGCGGGTGATCCCGGAAGGCTTATCCATTGGGGTGGACGAGATGCGTGCCATTGTGCAGACCGCGTCGCGTCGGCCGACGACTGGCCGCTGGCAGATTGTGCTTATCGAAGACGCTGATCGCCTGACCGAAGGTGCGGCTAACGCGTTGCTGAAAGTGGTCGAGGAACCCCCGCCGTCGACGGTGTTTGTCCTGTGTGCGCCCTCGGTAGATCCCGACGATATTGCGATTACGCTGCGTTCCCGATGCCGCCACGTGGCCTTGGTGACTCCTTCGGTTGCGGCGATTGCGCAGGTGCTACGGGACAACGATGGGCTCTCCGCCGATACGGCGCAGTGGGCGGCCTCGGTCAGCGGCGGTCATGTGGGGCGGGCGCGGAGGCTGGCGACTGATCCGCAAGCCCGGCAGTGGCGAGTTCAAGCGCTGGGTTTGGTGCGTGACGCGGCGACGCCGTCACGGATGTATGCGTCCGCGGAGGAGTTGGTCGCTGCCGCTGAAGCTGAAGCTCGCGCGCTGACGG
This sequence comes from Mycobacteriaceae bacterium, assembly GCA_019751635.1. GTDB lineage: Bacteria > Actinomycetota > Actinomycetes > Mycobacteriales > Mycobacteriaceae > Mycobacterium. Next base: position 6,834 of record JAIENC010000072.1, on the reverse strand, counting down.
TAGATCGCGCCGAGGCCGAGACTAAAGAGCTCTGGACGGCGCTGGGGGCGGGTGGCACCGGTAAAGGCACCACTGGCGCGGTGCGAGGTGCCGCGGGTGCGATTAAGGACCTAGAGCGCCGGCAGAAGTCTCGACAGACTCGGGCCGCGCGCGACGCGCTGGATCGGGCATTGATCGACGTAGCCACCTACTTACGGGACGCGTTGGTGGGTGCGGTTGGTGCTGGGGGGGTGTGCGCTAACCACCCCGATATGGCTGACCGGGCCGCGGCATTAGCCGCGCATGCCACCCCCGAACGGTTGCTGCGCTGCATCCAGGCGGTGCTGGAGTGCCGTGCGGCGTTAGCAGCCAATGTCAAGCCTAAATTCGCCGTTGACGCCATGGTCGCCATCATCGGTCAGGAGCTGGGTGGGCGAGCCCGGCTGTCGTAGTAGACTCGTGCCGCCCGCCAGTTGGACCGGGTACGCCGCCTTAGCTCAGTCGGTAGAGCGATTCACTCGTAATGAATAGGTCAGGAGTTCGATTCTCCTAGGCGGCTCCAACTATCAGGCTTACCAGTGCAGCTGAACCGCATCGTCGCAGCCGGTTCTGCTCACGAAAATGAACCTGTTGCGGCGTCTCCCGGCGTGTCGACTACCTGGTTTCAGTGTCGCGGCGCCCGCTCAGCATGCACCCCGCCGACATCACCCGGGACGTAGTGGGCTTAGTGGGCCCCGACTGTCGAGATCGGTGCCGCCGGGGGCACCGATTCGAGCGCGGTGTTATATGTTTCGAGCAGTTCGGTCAGTTTTTCTGCATGCGTTGCCGAATTTTCATGCATGGTATTGGCGGTGTCTGTTCCGGTGCTTACCGCGGAATTGGCTGTCGCTAATTGAAAATGGTAAGAAAGAGCTGGGCCGGCTGGGCCGGAAAAATAGAGAGACTCAGCAACAGGTATTGCCAGGTGTAGCCCGGTCAGAATATTTCCGAGAGTTTCTTTGTCATTGTTGACCTGTTGGGCCTCGGTTTGCACGGTGGTATTCACCTGCTGGTTTGTCTTTGCTACCTGCCCCAGCAGCCCGCTGAAGGCAGTGGTTTGATCTCCGTAACGCGCTTGTGAATCACTTACCCACCCAGCTGAGGTGCCGGCTATCTCCTGAAACTTTTGCTGGGCGTTAAGAAAATGGTTTCCGCTGACCGCAAATTCGTTTTCCGGATCCTTTTCGGTAGTTTTTTTATTTGTAGCTGAAGAATCGTCAAAATCACCATTGAGGTAACAGATTGAAAGCATTAACCCGGCGAAGGAGATGGCTCCTGCTAGCAATGCGGAGATGGGATTGGCGGGTTGCCTCTTGAATGATTCTGCTAACGCATTTCTTCGGACGGCTGTTGGGAACACGACGACCTGACAGTCCTTTCGGCTTTTGGTGCGCTGATACGGCTTGGCTACGGATCGTGGGGCATCACCTGAGCCGGCGACGGCGCATACCTAGGATAACGGAAACGGTTGCTTGGTGCCTGGATGAGTGGCTGATGCCTGCCGGACAACCTGGCTGGTCAAGGTGTTGTGGCCGGCGTCACAAACCCCACCGGGCCCGCTGCGATACACAACGCTAACGCGGCGGTGTCGGCTCGCACGGTGATGGCGTCTCCGGCGCCGGGCAGCCGAACGTACACCCGGTTCAGTCCGGGGTGCACCGCAACTTTGTTTTGTGGGCCGTCGGACAGTGACAGTGTCATCGAGCCGTCAGTGTTGGCTAGATAGTTCAGTTCGGCGGTCCAGTCCGCGGGTAGCAGGGGGCCGTCGAGAACCATCCGGACTGGCTGGTCGGGTTGGACGAGGTAACCGCACCGCGGTGTGGGCCCCACCGCGATCCAGCGAACCCAGCTGACTTGTGCGTTCACCAGCCGGCCGGTGCGGTCCAGCATGCGCAGTTGGGTTGTTGCTGAGGCGAATTCTGGGCGCTCGGGCAGCAAGGCGAAGAGCTTGCTGGCCAGATTCTGCGGCCAGGCCACGCGTTGCAGCACGAGCGGGTCGATTTCTTGGTCCAGCAGCGGTGCCGGTGCGGCTCGGTGCGCGGCCGCTAAATCGGTGCGGGCGTTTTGCAGGTACTGCTGGGTGGGATTATCTCGCCACGAGCTGAGAAAGGTGGCCGTCGAATACCAGCTGCTGGCCACATACAACACCGTCACCCCGACTATTGCCGCGGTGCGCTGTCGCGCCGGCCGAGCGTCGGGCCAGCGATCCGGTGCGCAGCACCCGACGGCCATCAGCAGGGCCACTACCACGACGAGGTCCGGCAAATAACGCAAAGTCTGCGCCAATTCCAGCGCGGTAAACCGCGAGGACCGCATCAGATAAATAGGGGCCTGGCAGGCCACCGAGTAACCGGCGGCGACCAGCCACAGCAAGCCGATGCGCTTTTTGCGAATCAGCGAGATCGTCAGCGCCGCGATCAGCACCAGCCAGCCGAGCACCAGCACCGCCGGGGGCGGGGTGGCCCACGGACATGAAGGTGCCCACCGGGCCCAGACCCATGGTCCGCCGGCAAGCCCCGGAACAATGCCATGGGTGATTGAGCGGCGCAGCAAATCCACGGTCATCGGCAGATCCGAACTCCACCGCCGCTGGTCCACCACCATCAAATAGACAACTGCCCAGGCGGCGGTCAGCATCAGCGACGCCACCCAGAGCCGAATCCCGGCCCGCCATACGGCCCGCAGTGGGGATTGGTCGTTTTGGACGTAGCCCAGCAACACCGCGACAGCAAATGCCACGAACGGGATCACCGCAGCCTTCTCGAAGAACACCAGGCCGCCTAGGTAAGCGCAGACACCCGTTGTCGCGTAGCGCTGATTTCCGGTGCGGAACAGCTGGATTGCATCACCGCACACCCAGGCTAATGCGGCTAACATCGGCAACGAGTTCAGTGCTGCTGACCACCACGCGAATCCGGGCAGGGCCAGCGGAGTAAACAGCGCAAAAGTCAGTGGCACGAGCATAGCTGGCCGCCAGCCCAGGATCAGGTAAAGCGCCCGCAGCATTGCCAGCGACGCCAGCAGCTGTAGCACCACCAGGCTGATAGCTGGTCCAACCCAGTTCAGCGGCGCCAGGTGGATGATCGCACCGGCAAGCAGAAAAGCGCCGGGCATGACGTGACCGTCATGATCGTCAAACAAATACGACGGCGATAGCAGCCCATAGCTGCCGGCGCGGCCGATAAGGATCACATCGTCCCAGTAGAAGTAGCCACTACCTGCCAGCACCGTGCGGATCAGCAGTTGCGTCGCGATCAGCCCTGCGGCCGCGATAGCCACGCGTCGGTATGGTGGGCCGATGCGCGCATTGGTTACCGGGGCGGCCGGTTTCATCGGGTCGACGCTAGTCGACAAGCTACTGGCTGATGGTCATGTGGTGGTGGGGCTGGACAATTTTGCGACCGGCCGGGCGACCAATATCGAGCATCTCGCCGACAACCCGGAGTTTTTCTTCGTTGAAGCCGACATTGTGACCGAGGATTTGGTCGCGGTATTTGACCGGCACCGGCCTGAAGTGGTGTTTCACTTAGCTGCGCAGATCGATGTGCGGCATTCGGTGGCGAATCCCCAATTCGACGCCTCCGTCAATGTCATAGGAACGATCAGGCTTGCCGAAGCGGCCCGGCGCACCGGTGTGCGCAAAATTGTGCACACCTCTTCCGGGGGATCTATTTACGGCGCCCCGGCTGTCTACCCGACCAGCGAGGCGGTGCCGGTGGATCCGATGTCACCTTATGCTGCGGGAAAAGTTGCTGGGGAGATCTACCTCAACACCTTCCGGCAGCTTTATCAGCTGGACTGCTCGCATATCGCACCGGCTAATGTGTACGGCCCTCGGCAAGATCCGCACGGCGAAGCCGGGGTGGTAGCGATTTTTTCCCAAGCGCTGCTAGCTGGCAAACCCACTAAAGTGTTTGGCGACGGCTCGAACACCCGGGACTACGTTTTTGTCGACGACGTGGTAGATGCTTTTATCCTGGCCGCTAAACCCGTTGGTGGAGGGCAGCGTTTTAACATCGGCACGGGCCTCGAGACCTCAGATTTGCAGCTGCATAAAGCGATAGCGGCGGCGGTAAAAGCGCCAAACACCCCGGAGTTTCATCCACCCCGACTAGGCGATCTCACCCGCTCTTGTTTGGATATCAGCTTGGCAGCTGAGGTGCTGGGTTGGCGACCGCGGGTGCAGCTCGATGACGGTCTGCGCCGCACTGTCGAGTACTTCCGAGAGTTGGCGGCTCGTCCAGCGTGTAGCTAGTTGCGGAAAACCGGCGGATTTTTCGCAACTAGCTACACGCTGGGCGGTGTTGGCGGCCGGGCTCCTTCGAGGGCAATGGCCCGCGCCAGCCGAGCGTAGCGCAACTCCAAGTCTTTGAACCGCAGATAGGTGCTTAACGTGGTGAAACTGAACGCCATTATCAGCCCATAAAGCATCAGATCGGTGCCCCGGCGTACCCCAAACCAGCGTGCCACGATAGTGGTGTCGTCAGGGCGTAGCACGGCGTATACCCCTGCTAAGACAAACGCCACGTAGCCAACTTTGACCCACGCTCGTGACCCTGCGCTGCGTCGTGAACGCAGCAAATACACCAATAGCGCGATGATAGAAGCGATCAGCAGAACCTGGATCCAGTTCATCGTCGTATCCTTGCGCGCAAAAACCCCTCGAAGACAATATTGACGCCGTTGAGTAAAGGCTGGCCTTTGGATTTGGAGTATTCGGTATAGCGGACCTCGATAGGTTCCTCGACAACCCGCCAGTGGTTTTCCTCGATCAGCATGATGAATTCGGCGGCGTGGCTCATACCGCTCATCGTCAGATCTAGCGCGTCAGCGACTTTCTTGTTCATCACCCGCAAGCCGTTGTTGGTGTCGGTTAAGCCCAGCCGGCGCCCGCGGGGACTCAACCAAGCGGCGGTCTGCAACACGATGCGTTTGAGCAGCGGCGGCCGGCTGACGCCAGCGCGCGGACCAGAGCCGAATCGGGTCCCGATGACGATATCGATCGACTCATTGCTTGCGGTGAGCCGATCCACCATCACAGCTACGTCTTTGACCCGGTGTTGGCCATCGCCGTCAAAAGTGGCGAAGATCTGTGCACCGGGCTGGCGGCGCGCGTACTCGATGCCGGTCTGGATAGCTGCGCCTTGGCCCAAATTGACCGGATGGCGCACCACATAAGCCCCTTGCCGCAGAGCGATCTGGCTGGTGTCGTCGGAGCTGCCGTCGTCCACACACACCACATTGCTAAAAACTGACCGGACATCAGCGATAACCGCACCGATGACGGTGGCTTCGTTGAAAGCCGGGACGATGATCCAGACCTCGGGGTAACTAGTTTCGATAGCCCGCACGGTACCCCAAAATAAACAGCTCAGCGGTGCGCCTGTGCTAGTGCCGCGAGATGCACCGCGATTCCCGCCAACGGGCCGCATAACAATGCGAGCACGGTTCGAGTCGCTAACGGCAGTGGTAGCAGCAGCAGCACGGTCGCGGCGACGGTCGCACTGACCCAGCCGAGCGAGTACGCGCGGTGCAGCGCGGCGGCTACAGCCGCAGCGCCGGTAAGGGTCAGCATGGCGATTGTCACAGCGGCCGCGGTTAGCCAGGCCAGTAACGCGCCGCTGGCCTGGTATTGCGGCCCGAAAGCGATGCGTAGCAACCACGGACCGGCCAGGCCGGCGGCCAGCACGCCGACCGCGCCGATACCCCCGACCAGCGCTGCTGGTGCTACCAGCGCCCGGATACGTGCCGTGCGTTCGTCGACGAAATGGGCTATTAGATTGCCTTGCATCGCGGTCAGCGGCACCAGCAACGGTGCCCTGGTTAATGTCACAGCCAAGATGACTATCCCGCCGGAAGCCCCCAGCTCTTTCGCGGTTGCCTGCAATAAAACCGGGAAGCCCATCACCAGGATCGCACTGGCACCAGCCGCGGTGACCGAGTGGCCGGCGCCACGCAAAAAAGTTGCGGTGGTGCCCCGGGTGAGTACCTGGGTCGCAGCGCGCGTGGTCGGTGAGGTCACCGTCAGCATCAGCCACGCCAGCGCGCCAGCAACAGTCGCCCACAAATACCCAGCCAGACCCCAGCCGACGATAAACGTCGCGCCGGCGACTGCCAGCCGGATGGTGGCGTCGGTCACCATCAGCGCGCCGTACTGGCTCCAATGATTAGCGCCGGCCAGCATGCCCAGCAAAGTGGCATGGAGGCAAAAACCGGCCAGGCCGGCGCTGAGCAACACCACCGACAGCCAGCGCTCCGCGACGAACACATGCGCACTCCACAGCGGTGCACTACCCGCGATTACCAGCGCCGCCACCACCCCTACCATCCCGGCGATCCGCAGCGGATGAGTGTGTGGACCGGTCAGACCAGTTACACCGGAGTCGGCGCAGCGTGCGGCCCGGACTTCCCGGGTGGTCTCCTGCAGCAGGCCATTAGCGGCGCCGGTGACAAGTCCAAACGCTCCCCAGAACACCGAGAACACCGAGAAACCGGCAGGGGCTAGGTCGCGGGCGGCAAGGTAGATCACCGAATAGCCGCATAATGCGGTCAGCGCGGTCGCGGTACCGACGCGGGCCATGCTGCCACGGGTGATCGGCCCTTGCGCCGGAGCGGCCCGTGGATCAGTGCTCGGCAGTCTTAAACCGTTCCCGTGACCGCAGCACTTCTGCCTCCGCTTCGGCGCGGCCTACCCAGTCGGCCGCTTTGACGAACTTGCCTGGTTCTAGGTCTTTGTAGTGCACGAAGAAATGCTTGATGGCATCCAGCTCAAAAGTTGGCACATCCGCAATGTCTTGGATGTGATCCCAGCGGTGG
>JAIENC010000241.1 GCA_019751635.1 Mycobacteriaceae bacterium | reverse complement strand
AACGTAAGCCGACTTTGCTGACAACAGAAAACGCAGGGTTGATTCCACGCCGGTGGCCGACGTGGCCGCTGGCGACAGATAAACCAGCGCGGCAGTTGCGCCGCGGCGCAGTTCCTTGCTCAGCGAACGGGTGAAACCTTCCAGTGCGCGTTGGGCGATCTGTTCGTCGGCACTTGCTGCGGCGTCGGGGGTGTTGCCGACGACCACCACCCGCGCGCAGGGGCCGAGATTGCGCAGCAGCGGGGTGAAGAACTCGGGTAGTGCGCTTAACCCCGACGGCGACGTGATTGTGGTTGCGTCGAAAACTAGACCGCCAAACACGTCTGCCCATCGGCCACCGAGGTTGTCGCCGACCACGGTGTAGTCCTTGGCCAGCGCCGTCCGCAGGGGCTCCAGGACCCGGCCCGGTTGGTTCTTGGGGCCACCAATCAACAAGGACCCGCTCAATGGTGGGTCGCCTGCCCGATACCGGCGCAGCGGCTGCGGTTGTGGAATGCCGAGTTGCCTAGCCACAAATGATCCAGGGCTGGAGTTAATGACCTGAGATAGCCAATCGGAGGAGAGCGTAAGAGCCACGGAAACGAACTTACTCCTGAGTAAGAACACTGGGTACTATGGCCGCGTGTCTGAGCGCAACTCCCCGATAGGGTCCCGGTCCTCTCGTCAACCCGGCAATCGGGTGGCCGTGTTAGGCGGCAACCGTATTCCGTTCGCGCGAGCCGACGGCGCATACGCCGAGGCGTCTAATCAGGATATGTTCACAGCTGCCCTGGCCGGGCTCGTGGACCGCTTTGAACTGGCCGGCCTGCAGCTGGGTGCGGTGATCGGCGGTGCGGTGCTTAAGCACAGTCGGGATTTCAATCTGGTGCGCGAATGCGTGTTGGGATCCGCATTGGCTCCCGCCACACCGGCATTCGACTTGCAGCAAGCCTGCGGCACTGGCTTGCAAGCGGCGATCGCCGCTGCGGATGGGATCGCCGCCGGCCGCTACCGAGTGGCGGTTGCCGGCGGGGTTGACACCGCTTCAGACCCGCCGATCGGGCTTGGAGATGAGCTGCGCCGGACGTTGCTGAGGTTGCGCCGGTCCAGCTCTCAGGTTGAGCGGCTCAAGCTGGTCGGCAAGCTGCCCGCCAGCCTCGGCGTCGAGATCCCGGTGAACAGTGAGCGGCGCACCGGGTTGTCGATGGGTGAGCATGCCGCCATCACCACCAAGCAGTTGGGCATCAAGCGGGTTGACCAAGACGAACTGGCTGTTGCCAGTCACCGCAACTTAGCTGCCGCCTATGACCGGGGTTTCCTCGACGACCTGGTCACCCCGTTTTTGGGGCTCTACCGGGATGACAACCTGCGGCCAGACACCTCGGTGGACAAGCTCGCCAAGCTCAAGCCAGTGTTTGGCCGGCGATCTGGTGATGCGACCATGACCGCCGGCAATTCCACACCGCTGACCGACGGAGCCTCGGTCGCGCTGTTGGCCAGCCAAGACTGGGCGGCCGAGCATGGTCATGCTCCGCTGGCCTATCTGGTCGATGCCGAGACGGCCGCAGTGGACTACGTCAACGGAAACGATGGCTTGCTGATGGCCCCCACCTACGCGGTACCTCGGCTGCTGGCCCGAAACGGGCTGACCCTGCAAGACTTCGACTTCTATGAAATCCACGAGGCCTTCGCCGGGGTGGTTCTCGCCCACTTGCAGGCCTGGGAGTCCGCAGAGTACTGCACCCAACGGCTCGGTTTGGACGCTGCGTTAGGCCCCATCGATCGGACCAAACTCAACGTCAACGGCTCGTCACTGGCCGCCGGACACCCCTTCGCGGCTACCGGCGGACGGATTCTGGCGCAGCTGGCCAAGCAGCTTGCACACGCGGCTGCGCAGGGCGAATCGGGCAAACCCGTGCGTGGGCTGATCTCAATCTGCGCTGCCGGTGGTCAAGGGGTAGCCGCCATTCTGGAGGCCTGATCCGGCTCAGAAAGCTGCTTCGTCCAGCTCCATGATCTCGGTGTCCAGGGTCTCCAGTACGTGTCGGGTGCTGGTCAAGAGCGGCAAGAAGTTCTTGGCGAAGAACGACGCGACGGCGATCTTCCCTTCATAGAAGGCCCGGTCGGGGCCACTGGCCCCGGCATCAAGCGCGGCAATGGCGACAACGGCCTGGCGCTGCAAGAACCAGCCGATCATCAGGTCGCCAACGCTCATCAGGAAACGGACCGAGCCCAGACCCACCTTGTAGACAGAGGAAACCTCGTCTTGGGCGGCCATCAGATAGCCGGTCAGAGTGGCCGCCATTGCCTGAACATCGGCCAATGCGGTGCTGAGCAGCTCCCGTTCGGTCTTGAGTCGACCGTTACCGGACTCATTGTCGAGGAACTTCTGGATCTGACCTGCCACATGGGCCAATGCGGCGCCCTTGTCGCGGATGATTTTACGGAAGAAGAAATCTTGCGCCTGGATAGCGGTGGTGCCCTCGTAGAGGGAGTCGATCTTGGCGTCGCGGATGTATTGCTCGATCGGGTAGTCCTGCAGGAAGCCTGAACCGCCAAAGGTCTGCAAGCTCTCGGTGAGTTTGGCGTAGGCCTGCTCTGAACCGACTCCCTTGACCACCGGCAACAACAGGTCGTTCACTCTGGCCGCCAGGTCGGGCTCCACGCCGTGCAGGGTCTTGGCCACTCCGGCATCTTGATAGCTCGCGGTGAACAAGTACAACGCCCGCAGCCCCTCGGCGTACGCCTTCTGGGTCATCAGGGACCGGCGTACGTCGGGGTGATGGGTAATGGATACCCGCGGTGCGGTCTTGTCCGCCATCTGGGTCAGGTCGGCCCCCTGGATGCGGGACTTGGCGTACTCCAGGGCGTTGAGGTAGCCGGTAGAGAGCGTGGCGATGGCCTTGGTGCCGACCATCATCCGAGCCTGCTCGATCACCTCGAACATCTGCGCGATTCCGTTGTGCACCTCGCCGACCAGCCAGCCTTGAGCCGGAACGCCATGCTGGCCCAAGGACAGTTCGCAGGTCGCGGAGACCTTCAGGCCCATCTTGTGTTCGACGTTGGTGACGAATGCGCCGTTACGCGCGCCTGGCTCACCGGTCTGCGGGTCGAACAAAAACTTGGGCACAAAGAACAGGGATAGGCCCTTGGTCCCCGGGCCAGCGCCCTCCGGGCGGGCCAGCACCAAGTGGAAGATGTTCTCGAACAGATCACCGGAATCACCCGAGGTGATGAAACGCTTCACCCCGTCGATATGCCATGAGCCATCCGCTTGCTGGATCGCTTTGGTGCGGGCTGCGCCCACGTCAGAGCCGGCGTCAGGCTCGGTGAGCACCATGGTCGAGCCCCAGCCGCGCTCGACGGCCAACACGGCCCATTTCTTCTGTTCCTCGGTGCCGAGGTGGTAAAGGATTTGGGCAAAACCGGCGCCGCCGCCGTACATCCAGACGGCGGGGTTGGCGCCCAGGATGTGTTCGTGCAGCGCCCAGATCAGTGCCTTGGGCACTGGGGTGCCACCGAGGGCGTCATCGAGACCCACCTTGTCCCAACCCGCTTCCATCAGCGCGCGTACCGACTGGGCAAAGGACTCGGGCAGTGTCACCGAGTGGGATTCTGGGTCAAAAACTGGTGGGTTGCGGTCGCCGTCGACGAATGAAGCGGCGATCGGGCCCTCTGCCAGCCGGCTGATCTCGGCCAGCATCTCGCCGGCGGTGTCGGCGTCTAGATCGCTGAATGGACCTTCGGCGAAGGCTGCATCAAGACCAAATACTTCAAACAGGTTGAATACCTGGTCCCGGACGTTGCTTTTGTAGTGGCTCACTACTTCCTCCTCGTCGAGAGTGCCATTTCTGGCTGGGCACTACGCTCATGTAGCTAAGGCCTGGTTGAGTACTCAGATTAAGTTACCCACCAGTAACTATGCGAAGCGTAACCGATTTGTCACTTCAACGCAAAGACGGTGTGAGCTACATGTCACCGCCTTGGCAACCGGTTGGTTGGGTCATCTCAACGCCATTGGCAACTGTCTTGATGGCAGTGCCTGTTACCTGCGGCGATGATGCTCGGATGATATCTCTGACCGCGGGTTATGCGCTGGCTATTGGGGTATGGAGATACCGCAGCGAGCCAACTTTTTTTAGCGACGGAACAACTTGTTACCCAGCCACACCACGGGGTCGTATTTGCGGTCAACGACACGCTCTTTCATCGGGATGATGGCGTTGTCGGTGATCGTGATGTGCTCCGGGCATACTTCGGTGCAACACTTGGTGATGTTGCACAAGCCTAGGCCGGCGTGTTCTTGGGCGTGGTCGCGTCGGTCGGCGGTATCGAGGGGATGCATCTCGAGTTCGGCCAGTCGGATGAAAAACCGTGGGCCGGCGAATGCCTGCTTGTTATCTTCATGGTCGCGAATCACGTGGCAGACGTTCTGGCACAGGAAGCACTCAATGCACTTGCGGAATTCTTGGGAACGTTCGACATCCTTTTGGGCCATCCGGTATTCGCCGGGTTGTAGGTCCTTAGGTGGTGTGAACGACGGGATCTCCCGCGCTTTGTGATAGTTGAACGAGACGTCGGTAACGAGGTCGCGGATGATGGGAAAGGTCCGTAACGGCGTCACGGTGATGATGTCGTTGGGGGCGAACGTTGACATCCGGGTCATGCACAGCAGCCGCGGTTTGCCATTGATCTCAGCCGAGCACGATCCGCATTTGCCCGCTTTACAGTTCCAGCGCACCGCGAGGTCGGGCGTCTGGGTCTGTTGCAAGCGGTGAATGACGTCGAGCACCACCTCGCCCTCGCTGACCTCGACAGTGTAGTCCTCAAGGGCGCCGCCATCCTGATCGCCTCGCCACACCTGCATGCTCGCGTTGTAGGTCATGGAGCTTCTCCTGCCTGGTCCTGCCGGTTTCTGCCGGGGTGCTCGAGGAGCTCTTCATCGGTGTAGTACTTCTGCAGCTCTGAGATTTCGAAGAGCTCTAGCAGGTCGGTGCGCATCGGTACTTGCTCCTCGCGGCAGAGGTCGATCTGCGGCAAGCTCACGCTGCCGGCACCGTGATCGCTAGCGCGGCATACCAATAACACGTTGCGCCAGCTGGCGTCCATGCTGGGATGGTCGTCGCGGGTATGTCCACCACGGCTCTCGGTACGTTCCAACGCGGCCCGAGCGATGCACTCGCTCACCAGCAGCATGTTGCGCAAGTCCAGGGCCAGATGCCAGCCGGGGTTGTACTGGCGATGTCCTTCCACATGCAGCCTGGTAAACCTGTCGCGCAGTCGATCCAACCGGCTTAGCGCTTCGCTGATCTCGGCCGCGTTACGGATGATGCCGACCAGATCGTTCATCGACTCCTGCAGCTCCAGGTGCAGCGTGTAGGGATTCTCCGGCGCTGAGCCATTGTCTGGCTCAGCAAAAGGTGCCACCGCTAGGTCGGCTGCTGCATCGATAGCCGCCGGCGATACCGCCGGGCGGCTACTCAAGGCCCGCACGTAGTCGGCCGCCCCTAAACCGGCGCGCCGTCCAAAGACCAGCAGATCTGAGAGTGAATTGCCGCCCAGCCGGTTGGAACCATGCATGCCGCCGGCGCATTCGCCCGCGGCGAATAAGCCAGGAACGGTGGCCGCGCCGGTGTCGGGATCTACTTCCACGCCGCCCATCACGTAGTGGCAGGTTGGGCCGACTTCCATGGGCTGCTGAGTAATGTCGACTTCAGCCAGCTCCTTGAATTGGTGATACATCGACGGTAACCGCCGTTTAATCTCGGCGGGAGTGAGGCGAGAAGCGATATCGAGGTAGATCCCGCCATGCGGGGTACCTCGACCAGCTTTGACCTCGGAGTTGATCGCCCGGGCAACTTCGTCTCGGGGCAGTAAGTCTGGGGTGCGTCGAGCCGAGTCATTATCGGTGAGCCACTGGTCGGCTTCTTGTTCGGTCTCAGCGTATTGGCCTTTGAACACCGGTGGGATGTAGTCGAACATGAACCGGGTGCCGTGCGAATTCTTGAGCACGCCCCCGTCGCCGCGGACCCCTTCAGTGACCAGAATCCCTTTGACACTCGGCGGCCACACCATGCCGGTGGGGTGGAATTGGACGAACTCCATGTTGATCAGGGTTGCGCCGGCCCGCAGCGCTAACGCATGCCCGTCACCGGTGTATTCCCACGAATTTGAGGTGACTTTGAACGACTTGCCGATTCCGCCGGTCGCTAATACCACTGCGGGAGTTTCGAACACCACGAATCGCCCAGTTTCACGCCAATAGCCGAACGCGCCGGAGATTCGATACCCGTCTTTGAGCAACTCGGTGATGGTGCACTCGGCAAAGACCTTGATCCGCGCCTCGTAGTCGCCCAGCTCGGCGTAATCCTCTTGCTGGAGTGCGACGATCTTCTGCTGCAGGGTGCGGATCAGCTCCAAGCCGGTGCGATCACCCACGTGCGCCAGCCGCGGATAGGTGTGCCCACCGAAGTTGCGCTGGCTGATCCGGCCATCCTTGGTGCGATCAAACAGCGCGCCGTAGGTCTCTAGTTCCCATACCCGATCGGGTGCTTCGCGGGCATGCAGCTCAGCCATCCGCCAGTTGTTGAGGAATTTCCCGCCCCGCATCGTGTCGCGGAAGTGGTTCTGCCAATTGTCTTTTGAGTTTGCGTTGCCCATGGCGGCGGCCGCGCCGCCCTCGGCCATGACGGTGTGTGCTTTGCCGAATAGAGATTTGCACACTACCGCTACTTTCAGGCCGCGTTCACGTGCCTCAATCACCGCACGTAATCCCGCGCCGCCGGCACCGATCACGACTACGTCGTAGGCGTGCCGCTCGACCTCAACCATAAAACCTCACTCAAAAGATTCTGAAATTACTTATCAGCCAATAAATCTGAGATCTGAGATGGCGCCGCTGGCCACCAACATCACGTAAAAATCGGTGAATATCAGCGTGCCCAAGGTGATCCAGGCCCACCGCATGTGATGTGCGTTTATCGCACTGACCTGTGTCCATGCCCAGTACCGGATCGGGTGCTTAGAGAAACTCTTAAGCCGACCGCCAACCACGTGGCGGCATGAGTGGCACGACAGGGTGTACACCCACAACATGATGACGTTGCCGGTCAAAATGATATTGCCTAAACCGAATCCGAAACCTGATGCGGTATGCGATGAGTGGAAGGCGACGATGGCATCGTAGGTGTTGAGCACCGAAACGACCATGGCGACGTAAAAGAAATATCGGTGTGCGTTTTGGACAATAAGTGGCATCCGAGTTTCGCCGGTGTATTGCGCATGGGGTTCTGCCACAGCACATCCCGGTGGGGATTGCCAGACTGAGCGGTAGTAAGCCCGACGGTAGTAGTAACAGGTCAGGCGAAAGCCGAGCAGAAATGGCAGTATCAGTGAGCCCAGTGGAATCCAGGCCGGAAAGTGTCCTAACCAAACTCCGAGATGGCTGGCACCGGCTTGGCATGAGGCGCTGACGCACGGCGAATAAAACGGCGTCAGGTAGCGGTAGTCATCGACCCAGTAGGCGCTACCCCAAAAAGCCCGGATGGTTGCGTACACCACGAAGGTGGCCAACCCGAGGTTGGTCAGTAGCGGGGCTTTCCACCAGCGGTCGGTGCGCAGTGTCCGCTGCGTTATCTGCGCGCGCGTCGGTGAGAAGACGCCGTTCGCCGTGGGTGCGCTCATCTCGTGGGATCCCCTTCGCGGTGTTATCTCGTCGAAGGGTACTCACCAGCGGCGCTTCGCCCCTCGGGGGGCTGGGCGGCGCTACCTGCCGTAGCCGCCAATACCCTCGTCGTCGACATCACGCCAAAATTCGGTGTCATACGTGGTGTCGGGGATCGAAATTTTTTCACTCGCGCGGCGCGCAATGTGGTGCGATAAATCCAATTCGGCCGCATCGAGATCGAGTAATTCGACGTCGCCGAGGATTCGCTCGAAGTCAATGACGATGCGTCGGACCGCCGGCACGTCGTCGTACCGGGACTTCAATGATGTGACGCACCGCCGTAAGCCGCCGATGAGGTTGTGCAGTTCGGCCAGTTCGGTGGGGCTAGACAACGGATCTCCCTAAGCTGATGGGGGTATAGATCCCCGATACTATCGGCCATCGGGCCGTGATGTGAGCAAGGTCACGAATCGGGCGTGCTGCGGGCGTAGCGCAGGGAGCTACGAGATGTCGCCGACGAGATAACGCTGCAGGGTGGGCCCGATGGCGTTGACGAGTGCATCCACGTCCATGGTGTAGAGCGGCTCAGTGCGTACTGCGTAACGCATGATCCCTACGCCGACCAGTTGTGAGGCGCACAACGACGCTCGCAGCCGGATCTTGTCTGCGCCGAGAAGTTTGAGCACTGGGTCAAAGACCGGTCCGATGAACATCCCTTGAACGGTGTCGATGGTTTTGGCCAGTCCGGTGCTGGCGATTGCACTGGCGGCGAACGGTCCGCCGCCGGCCGCATCCCAGGTAATGATCAGCATCTGGAGTGTTCGGCGCCCGGCCTGGTTGATCCCTCCGGTGACGATTCGGTCAATGAATTCCGGTGTGCCAAAGGGCAGCCGGAGCATGCGTGCAACCGGATCGAAGAGCCCGGCGGACGATTCTTCGCGACGGGCCATGATGTCAGGATTGCTCGGGCATCGAGAAAGATCAAGCGTGTCGGTCGGTGGAGAAGCGGCCTGGCCGTCATTCAACCAAGCGGCGCCGCATCGCCTCGGCGACGGCTGCCCCTCGATCGGAGACGCCAAGTTTTTCATACAGGTTCTGCACGTGGGTCTTTACTGTGCTCGGCGCCAGATGCAGCCGCGACGCGATCTGGGGAACGGACAGGCCATCGGCCATCATTGCCACCACCTGACTTTCCCGCGCGGTCAGCAACGTCGTCGTGCCCTTAGATTGACGCTTGATCTCTCCGGCCAATCCACCGGCCACCTCGGCGGGCAGATAGGTATTGCCGCTGGCGCATTTAACAACCGCGGCGACGATCTCGTCGCTATCGGACTCTTTGGTCAGATACCCCGAAACGCCTTCAGCCAGTGCCTTGTAAATCAGTGAACTTTCATCAAAAGCGCTTAATAACACCACATGAGTGGGTAATCCCTCCCGGATTACCGCCCGGGCGACTGCCAGCCCGTCTAGCTCGGGCATGTGGTAGTCGAGCAAAGCGACCGTAGGCTGCAGTTGTTGGATTGCGGCCAACGCTGCGCTACCGTTAGCCGCTTCGGCGATCACCTCTATCTGTCCGCTGGACTTCAGCGCGCGCACAATGCCTTGGCGGGTGATCGGGTGATCGTCGGCCACGACAACCCTGATCGCCTGAGCGTGATGTGTCCGGGGTTGCTCCACAGTAAGTCATTGTTGCTTCTCTAAGGCAAACCGCGCAGCAAGTTGTGCACCAAGGATGGTGCGCTGCGGGCATAATTTGCGGGGAGATGGAGAGCCCAAGTTTAGAACAGGTGCGCCGCAAGCAGCGGCTGGTGTCGTTGCGGGCCGGCGCAATATTTCGGGTCAGCGTCGCGATCGTCTTAATCGGCGACATGGTGGTTGAGGCGGATTCGACCCGTTGGCTCGCTCGCGGCGTGCTGCTGGGTTGCTACTCCGTTATCACCGTGGGTGTGATGTTTGTGGCGTTGTCGGCCAAAAATAATATCTTTACCCACGAAGAATTTTTGCTGGTTCTTGCGGCAATAGATATTTCAGCAATTGTCGGTTATAAAATATTGTCGCCGCCCGGCTACATTCCACTGGTGGCGATGGTGCTATTACCGCGAATGGTGGCGGTTGACATGTCGCCGCGGCGGGTTGCGACGGTGTTGACGTTAAGCTTTGTGTTTTTCACCGTTATAATTATGCGTGATTCGACAATTCAAGCCCACATTGGCTCGGCTACAGTGCAGGTCTTGTTGGTGTACGGATCGATTTGTGTCACAGTAATGGTGGCGGTGGTTTTTCGGTCGCAACAAATGGGCGTCATGGTTGATCTGATTGAGTCACGCGAAGAATTACTGACACAGACCATGACAGCTGCCGAGCATGAACGCCGACAAATCTCGGAAGCCATTCATGACGGTCCGCTACAAGATGTGCTGGCTGCTCGTCGTGACATTGCCGACTATTTGAAAACCACCTCGGCTGAGCCGTTGAAGTATGCGGTGACCAGCCTTGCCGACGCCTCCCGGCGGCTGCGAGAAGTCACCTTTGAGCTACACCCGGCGGTACTCGACGAGGTGGGCTTGGCCGCTGCAGTGGAAAAGCTGGTGGCGGTCACTGCCGACCGTTCCGGTATTGCTTTCACGGTAGACATTGATTATCGAGTTGCTGATCCGGTCGACCCGATGCTCTTTGGGGTGATCCGCGAATTACTCTCCAACGTTGTGCGCCATTCGCAGGCCACCGTGGCATCGGTGAAGTTAAAAGTAGTAGAAAATGCCGCCCGTATCGATTTGATAGACAACGGGATTGGAATATCGGCGGATGCACTAGCGCGGCGACTCGCCCAGGGGCACATTGGTTTAGCGTCGCATCGGACCCGGGTGGAGGCTGCCGGTGGCACAATGCGCATCATCGACGAACCCACCGGCGCCCACATCAGGGTGGAGCTACCGTTGCGGGGCCAACGCAGCGCTTAAGCTAGGGCGTGCGCGATCAGCGGGGGAAGCTGGTCGGCCAGCATCGGATAGCTGAGGGGTGAGGAGAAAGCGATCGCCCCGGCTTGATCCTTAGTGGTGAAGATGCTGTGCGCCTGCACGGTAGCCACCTCGGAGTCGGCTAACAATGCGGCCTTTTCGTCGGGGCTCTCGGTCATCCACAGCACTACGTCGGCGGCATCGAGCACTGGCTTGATGCTTTTACGGGGAATGAAGGCCCGATGGTCGATGGCGAATTCATTGATACTGTCAGCGATTTTCAAGCCCATCGTGGTGAGAAACTCGGTCCGCCAGCCCGGCATTACCGCCAGCACGGTGTCTTGATGGAGCTGGCCCTGCAGCAACAGTATGGTTTTTCCGTTGAATTGTGGGTGCTGATTGCCCAGTGCGGTGAATTTCGCATCTACCCCGTTGATCAGCTGTTCCATCTGATCGGCATGAAAAACCGCCTGGCCGATCGCTTTCGCTTGGAGTTTCCAGGGTTCGAAAAATGCGTTGTCGTCAGATTGAGCAAGGGTTGGTGCGATCGCGGACAATTTTTGGTAGGTCTGTCTGTCCAGACCGGCATTGGTCGCCACAATGAGGTCAGGCTTCAAGCCCGCGATCTGATCGATGGCGATCCCGTTGTCGAGATTCAACACAACCGGTTTAGCTTTACCCAGTTTGGCTGCCGCCCAAGGCCAGATCGCGTACGGTTGGTCGCCGAACCAGTTGGTCACTGCGATTGGCACCACCCCCACCGCCAGGAGATCGTCCTGTTCGGTGTAGCCGGCACTGACCACTCGGTGCGGCGGGGCGGGAATGATGGTTTGGCCGAATGCATGGGTGACCGTCACTGGGCCGCTCGCGGCGATTTCTGGTGTCGACGTGGGTGCGGAGCATGCGGCCACCGCGAGCAGGCCAACACCGCCGCCGGCGGCTAAGAATTCACGCCGGCCCCACTGCTTTGCCATGGGGCGAGCGTATCTTGGCAGATCGGTTGTGCACCGCTACTTTCCCACCGGCGTGGTGTAGAGAAGAAACCATGATGCAGGCCGCCCTGGCCGGGTACTGGCCAAGCCCATGGCCGGGGGAGGACGGTGGCCCACTGCGCACCCAAGCGCCGTGTGGTACGCCCGGCCTCGGCATCACCGCCGGCGAACGGCTTGAGGTGGTCAGCCGAGATGCCTACGCGGTGACGATGGTGATCCTGCGTGATCCCGGCGAGGTGTACGTGCTGCGTCACACCGTGGGCTGTCGGGGTCTGGACAGTCCAGCCACCGGGTGGGTGGAGCGTATTGACCCATACTCGTTGCGGCCGTTGCAGAGTTCGCCGATATTGGCCGCTGGGCCGTTGTGGCCGGGTGGCTTGGCCGCGCATGCCAATGGTTCGCTGTACACCGTCTTTGGTCGGTGGTGTCATAGGCTGGCACCGGATTGCTCGATACTTGCGCGGCGTGAGCTGCCGCAACCGCGTCCGTATAACTCATTTGTCATCCTCGCCGACGGCACGATCGCTACTAAGGATTTCGACCGGAACAACCAGACCCAACGAGCTCGTCTGAGCTTGTTGGAACCAGAACGCTTGGAACCACGGTGCGCAGAGATCGACCTGCCGGAGCGTGTGATCGCCCGATTAGCCAGCGACGGCCACGCGATCTATGTCGTTGGTGTCACCACGACGTATCGCTACGTGTGGGACTCGGCGGCTGGTCGGCTGGACCTCGACGACAGTTGGACGCTGCGCTACGGCGGTAGGCCAGGGCAGAGCTATGGCTGGGATCCCGTTATCGACGGGGGTCAGTTGTGGTTTCTTGATAATGGCGAACACGCCTACACCAACTCGATGCTTGGTGCTGGCGTAGCGCCGAGCGCCAACAACCTCATTCGTGTCTGTCTGGGGAACCCCGCCGATCATGAATTCGCCCAGGTATGCGGTGTTCCCTACGGCAGTGCGACCAACCCACCCTTGTATGACCCCCAGCGTCGTATCGCCCTGGGCTATGACTCGGCCAATGGGCTACTCACCGCTTGGCGATACGGCGATGCGGGGCTGGACCGGTTATGGCAGCGTCGGTACGCCACGGCAACCCACATGATCCGATTCGCTGACACCGGCGAGGTCGTTATCGACGACTTTTGCTCCGAGATTCCGCTGGTCGGCAACCGTCGGCTGAACGGTTCAATCAAATACGCTGGGGCCCTAGTGAATTCTCGCTGGGTGCGTGCCGCGGTTGCCCGTCGTTGCGGTGATCACGTGGTTGTGCTGGACATCGAAACCGGCGACGAGCGGGCCCGGGCCAAAGTCCCTAGTTTGTTCCAGGGAGTGCTGTTTCCTGCCGTGGGGTGGTCCCGTGATCTCTACTACCCGACTATGGCGACTCTCGCACGCGTCAGCGTGGTCTGAGTCAGCCGTTCGGAGCGGACTGCTGGCTTAGTAGTTGTTGCAGGTTGTCGCGACCTGGCTAACCGTTCCGAAATATTGCCGAGCCCCCTGCATCGCCATCGCTTGCTGGGCCATTTGTTCGCGCTGATCCACCGGCGCGTCAAGGAACCGTTGCAACCAGCCCTGCGCGATCGGTGATGAGTTGAACTGGGCTGCGGCAGAAGGCGATTGCTGATCAAGCGCGGCAAGCACCTGGGCGTAACTGCAGGTGGTATTAACGATCGGAGCCAGGTCAGGCTCGGCGGAACCGATCCCCGCCCCAGCGGTCAGCGACAGCGCCAGGCCGCCGATCGTGACAGCGATTCCCCGCACCGACAAACCCACCATATGCAGGCACCTTCCCATTCATAACCGGATGTGAGTCGAGGCTATCAGGAGCTAATCAGGTTTGGCTGGGGCCGTAGCCACCGCCGCCGGGAGTCTCGATGATGAGCGTGTCCCCGGCGTGGAGTTCAACGCAGTCACAGCTTGACAGCTCCAGGGTGCTGCCGTCGGCCCGGTGCAGGAGATTGCGCCCCAACGCCCCAGCTGACCCGCCGGCCATCCCATACGGCGGAACCCGCCGATGTCCGGAGAGCACGCTGGCGGTCATCGGTTCGGTGAATTCAATCGCCCGCACAGCGCCGTCGCCGCCACGCCAGCGTCCGGCTCCGCCGCTGCCGCGGCGAATAGCGAACTCACGAAGTAGCACCGGGAATCGCCATTCGAGGATTTCAGGATCAGTGAGTCGGGAGTTGGTCATGTGGGTTTGCACCACCGACGCCCCGGGGAAGCCGTCGCCGGCGCCGGAGCCAGAACCCACGGTTTCGTAATACTGGTGTCGTTGGTTGCCGAATGTGACGTTGTTCATCGTCCCGGAGCCCTCGGCCTGTATCCGTAGAGCGGCAAATAACGCGCCGGTGATCGCCTGTGAAGTCTCCACATTGCCGGCGACAACCGCGGCAGGGTAGACCGGTGCGAGCATGGATCCAGCGGGGATGATGATGCGTAGCGGGCGCAGACAACCGTCGTTGAGGGGGATGTCTGGACTATCCGGGCCGACCAGGGTTCGAAATGTATAGAGCACGGCGGCGGTCGCCACCGCTGATGGCGCGTTGAAGTTCGTGTCCAGCTGGGGTGAGGTCCCAGTGAAGTCGATGGTTGCGCTGCGGGTGGTGCGATCGATAGTGATCTGGACGGCGATCGTCGCACCGGAATCCATCTGATAGCGGTATGCGCCGCCCTCGAGTGTGGCGATAACGCGACGTACAGCTTCTTCGGCGTTGTCTTGCACATGACGCATATAGGCCTGCACCAGGTCCAAGCCGAAGTGATCGATCATCTGGCGCACTTCATCAATGCCTTTGTGGTTGGCCGCGATCTGTGCGCGTAAGTCCGCCAGATTGGTGTCGGGATCACGTGAGCCGTAAGGCATGTCGATGAGTAGCTGCCGCGTTTCGGCTTCGCGGAATCGTCCGCTTTCGGCCAGCAACCAGTTATCAAACAGCACGCCTTCCTCTAAGACGGTGCGGCTGGTGGCCGACATTGAGCCCGGAACTGTGCCGCCAATTTCGGCGTGATGCCCACGGCTTGCCACGTAGAACAAGGGACGCTTGCTTTTCGGTGCGCAGTCAGTCTCGAAGACCGGGGTGACAACGGTGATATCCGGCAGGTGGGTGCCTCCGTGGTAGGGATCGTTGACGGCGTACACCTGGCCGGGCCGCATTCCGCTTCCGTTGCGGCGGATTACCTCCTTCACGCAGGAACTCATCGAACCCAGATGCACGGGGATATGCGGCGCGTTGGCTACCAAATTGCCGTCAGGATCAAACAATGCGCACGAAAAATCCAGTCGCTCACGGATATTCACGGACTGGGCGGTGGCTTCTAGGCGGCTGCCCATCTGCTCGGCGATCGAGGTGAAGAGGTTGTTGAAAATCTCCAATAGCACCGGGTCGGGCCGGCCAAGGTGAGCGG
Source organism: Mycobacteriaceae bacterium (assembly GCA_019751635.1). Lineage (GTDB taxonomy): Bacteria > Actinomycetota > Actinomycetes > Mycobacteriales > Mycobacteriaceae > Mycobacterium. The sequence continues at coordinate 156 of JAIENC010000241.1, read as the reverse complement.
TCGTGGTGTGGTGTGCCGCCGTCGCGGTTCTCCGCTGGATAAGCAGATGACCAGTTTCGGTCATTTTCGCTTGCCAGCCGTCATCAACCACCGTGGTGGCGCTGTCCTCGACGAGGATGGCCGGACCAGTGACGAGTTGTCCTGGGGTCAGGTCTG
>JAIENC010000219.1 GCA_019751635.1 Mycobacteriaceae bacterium | reverse complement strand
CCGTTGGTGTCCTTGTCCGCTCCAGCACCGGACTCCGCCTTTTCTGCCTCGATGAAGGGCAACAGGTATGCCACGGCTTTCTTCATTACCCTGGCCGACTTCACCACCTGAGGTAGGAACATCTTGCCTGCGCCGAAGAGATCACCGACGACGTTCATGCCGTCCATCAGCGGGCCCTCGATCACCTCAATCGGGCGACCGCCGGCGGCGGCGATCTCAGCCCGCAGTTCTTCGGTGTCGGACTCGACGTCGGCGTCGATCCCCTTAACTAAAGCGTGGGTGATCCGTTCGCGGACCGGCAAGCTGCGCCATTCGGCGGCGGCTGGATCCTCACCTTTGGCCTTGCTGTTGAACTGTTCAGCGATCTCCAGAAGTCTTTCGGCCGCATCCGCGCGACGGTTCAAAACGACGTCCTCGATCCGGTCGCGCAACTCGGGATCGATCGACTCGTAGGGCACCAGCGCACCCGCATTGACAATGCCCATGTCCAGGCCGGCCTTAATGGCATGGAACAGGAACACCGCGTGGATTGCCTCGCGGACCGGGTTATTGCCGCGGAACGAGAACGACACGTTGGAGATACCACCGGAGATGTGCACCCCGGGCAGGTTCTCTTTAATCCAAGCGCAGGCTTCGATGAAGTCGATCCCATAGGTCGCGTGTTCCTCGATGCCGGTCGCCAGTGCGAAACAGTTCGGGTCGAAGATGATGTCCTCCGCCGGAAAGGCGACCTCTTCGGTCAGTATTCGGTAGGCCCGCCCACAGATCTCCTTACGGCGTTCCAGATTGTCGGCTTGGCCTATTTCGTCGAAGGCCATCACGACAACGGCAGCGCCGTACTTGCGGCACAGCCGTGCCTCCCGGATGAACTTCTCCTCCCCCTCTTTCATGGAGATGGAGTTGACGATCGGCTTGCCTTGTACGTTCTTCAGGCCGGCCTCGATGACCTCCCACTTAGAGGAATCAATCATCACCGGAACGCGGCTGATGTCGGGTTCGGCGGCGATCAGCTTGGTGAACCGATCCATTGCGGCGACGCCGTCGATCATCCCCTCGTCCATGTTGATGTCGATGACCTGCGCGCCAACCTCGACCTGCTGCAAGGCAACTGAGAGGGCGGTGTCGTAGTCCTGCGCCTTGATCAGGTTGCGGAACCGGGCCGAGCCGGTGATGTTGGTGCGCTCGCCGATGTTTACGAAGAGGGAGCCGTCGGTGATATTGAGCGGCTCCAGGCCGGAGAGCCGGGTCGCCAATTCGATCTCCGGCAGTTCGCGCGGCGGCTTGCCCTCGACGACTTTGGCGATCTCAGCAATGTGCGCCGGCGCCGTTCCGCAGCACCCACCCACCAGGTTGACCAAGCCAGCCTCGGCGAACTCAGCAATGTAGCCGGCCTGGCGCTCTGGAGATTCGTCGTACTCGCCAAAGGCGTTGGGCAAGCCAGCGTTAGGGTAGCAAGAGACGAAAGCGTCTGCGATCCGGGCCATTTCAGCGATGTAGGGTCTCATCTCCGGCGCGCCCAGGGCGCAGTTGAGGCCCACCGCGATTGGCTTGGCGTGCCTGATCGCGTTCCAGAACGCTTCGGTGACCTGACCAGATAATGTCCGCCCCGATGCGTCGGTGATGGTGCCGGAAATGATCACCGGCCAGCGGCGTCCGCGGTTCTCGAACAGCGTCTCGACGGCGAACACCGCCGCCTTGGCGTTGAGCGAGTCGAAGATTGTTTCGATAATGATGATGTCAGAACCACCGTCAACGAGGCCGTTGGCGGCTTCAAGGTAGGCGGCGACTAGCTGGTCGTAGGAGACATTACGGGCCCCAGGGTCATTGACGTCCGGCGAGATCGAGGCGGTCCGCGTCGTCGGCCCGAGCGCGCCGGCAACATAGCGCGGCTTCTCCGGTGTGCTGAACTCATCGGCGGCGCTGCGGGCCAGGGCGGCGCCGGCGTAGTTCAGCTCGTAACTCAGTTCCGCCATGCCGTAATCGGCGAGCGAGATTGCGTTCGCGTTGAATGTGTTGGTCTCCAGGATGTCCGCACCCGCCTGCAGATACTCGCGGTGGATTCCCTCGATGATGTGCGATTGCGTCAAAGTGAGCAGGTCGTTATTGCCCACCAGATCGCTCGGCCAGTCCTTGAACCGTTCGCCGCGATAGCCGGCTTCGTCGGGTCGGTCCCGTTGGATGGCAGTGCCCATCGCTCCGTCGATCACCATGATCCGCTGACCGAGGGTGGCGGTCAGGTTGTCGGTGCAGTCGGGGCGGATATTCGGTTCAAAGGTGTCTGGCGTGGTGCCTGAGTTAGCGGCGAACACGTATGTTTCCTTCCGTCGCGGAAGGCGTCCTTGACTCTGCCGAGCGTGGCGGATATCGGCAGGGGCCGGCTATCCGTTGCAACGCCTCTCGACCAGAAGAGTCTACGTGGCCATCCAACGTTGGGACGCCCAGCTCGACCAGCTTGGTGTTTGATGGCGGCTTCTATGGTGGCGGCTGCGAGATTGAGTTGTGCCACCGTGATACTTAACGAGTCATTACATGGCTCCGCGGTAGCGGTTGCTTCCGCACGTATCGCGGAAAGCCATCGCGAACAGCACAGCGATGGCAACCAAGATGCTGCTGGCCCAGACCGGTCCGCGATCAGCCAATGTGGTGTTCAACGTGGCGGCAGCAATGACCGGACCGGTGGCGGCGCCGATGTTTAATGCCGCGGTGGCATACGAGCCTGCCATGGTCGGTGCTGCGATGGCCTCATACAAGACCAGCGTGATCACAGTGCTGCCAAGGGCGAAGGACAACGCGCCCTGAATGAAGGAAAGGATGAGCAAAGCAACCGGGTTAGCGGCCATCAGAGCTAAACCGACCCAGCCGAGCAGGAGCAACGGCCCGCCAACGGCGATAACGTGCCTAGGCCGGCGATCTGACAATCGCCCCGCGACGGTGACACCGACAAAAGATCCCACACCGAACAGCGCCAGAACCACCGAGACCCACCACGAATCCAAGGCGGCGACGTCGGTGACTAGAGGAGCCAGGAAAGTATAGGTGCCGAATGTCGCGGCATTGATCAGAGCGCACAAGATCAAAGTCACGATCAATCGGGGACGCTGCAGTTGCGCGAGCTCCTGTCGAAGGTTAGGTCGGGTTGATGCGTCGGATCGTTCCCGCATGGCGGGGATGCTATGGGCGACGCCGACCGCGGCCGGTAGGCATAACGCCGCGACCGCCCAGAAGGTGGCGCGCCAGCCCAGCACGGTCCCTAACAAGGCGCCACCGGGGACGCCCACGATCGTAGCCACGGTAATGCCGCCCAGTAGTACGGCCAGGGCACGGCCTTTTTTGTTCGCAGGAACCAGTGTTGTGGCTGTGCTGAGAGCGACCGCGAGGAACCCGGCGTTGGCCAGCGCCGCCACGATTCGGGTCAGGAATAAAACCGTGAAGCTCTCCGTGATGGCGCCGATGACGTGTGATGCTAGGAATCCCGTCAGGAAACCCAGCAGGCTCAACCGCGGGGAACACCTGCGGGTCAACCCCGCCATCATGGGCGCGCCGACGACCATCCCGGCAGCAAAAGCGGACGTGAGCAAACCCGCTGTCGCAGTTGAAACACCAAGTCCTGCTGCGATATTGGGTAGTAGACCGGCGAGCATGAACTCGGAGGTGCCCATGGCGAAGACGGCCATGGCAAGCAGATAAAGAGGAAGAGGCATGAGTAACTCCGCAGGTGATGAGAAATCCGACAAAGACGTCTCGTCACCGCGGTCAGCGATCCAAGAACTCGCGGTAGCCACCGCGCCTGCGGTGAATAACGCGCTAACGACTCAGAAGTTCAGGGGGCTGACGGGGTGACCGAAAGCCCCCACCCTGGATGTTTCTGGACTCGACACGATAGACATCTTACCTTCAGGCTCTGACGTGGGGTGGGCGGGACTCCAACTCGGCCCCAACGGATTCGTGATCCGGGGTTCTCGGTTTTTCTTAAATGGACTCGTAATTTCTTGCATGGTAAGGGTTTCGAACTTCTTACGGAACGAACGGGCTGTATTGATTCCGGTTGATCCGCGGGTCATAGCCGATGGCTGCTATCGATCTGGCAGGTGGCTGGATTGAATCCGACGCATCCTTTTCCGTGTTTGCTGATGATGGCAGTAAAAGCAATTCGACTAGGCTGAAGACGATGTCAGTGGTTTATGACGGTCAGTTCTTACCGGGAGCATTGGCCCACGCAGTGCGTACCGCAGCAAATGCCTCGGCCCCGCATGTGTCACGCCGTGGTCTTCCATCCGACGACGGATTCGAGCAATTGCATTCTGATCGCGATGCCGGCAGCGGTCTTGGCGATGGCTGGCAGCCGATCGGCGATCTGGTTGCGCGCACCACCGGCGATGAGGTCGGTGTCTTCGCTCAGTTGCGGATGGATCAGGTGCGTGCGACTTAATGCCGTTTCGCCAAAGAAGATGACTCACGTCGAACTCTGCCGCAGCGCCTTCCAGCCTTGGGCGCCAATCACGGCCCAAACGATCTTGGGGCGTAACCATTCCGAGTGCGGGCTTGGGGCCACGTATGGTGTTGTTGATGGGAATCGGGTGGTAGTCAGGGTTGCTGAGGCGGCTGACATCGACGCCGTCTTTGAAATCCGCACCAGCGTGACTGAGAATCATTTGTCCTACCAGCAACTCGTCGAGCTTGGGATCACTCAAGAGGCCGTGCTAGCCATGCTGGCGGACTCGCCCTGCCTGTGGATCATCGAGGTTGACGGGACGGCCGCGGGCTTTGCGATGGCCGATATACAGGCGGGCAGTGTCTTTGCCTGTTTCATCCGCCCGCAACACCAGGGGCGTGGGTTGGGGCGGTTGCTGATGCAGCGCGCTGAAGAGTTTCTGTTCCAAAGACACTCGACGATCTGGCTGACTACCACTGCTGGCAGCCGCGCGTTCGGGTTCTACGACCGGCTCGGCTGGATAGCGGTGCAGGATCTGCCCTGCGGCAGCGTTCGGTTCGAAAAGCACTGCACAGCAAGCATTGTCACCAAGATGCACGACGACGAGGTGTACATCGACGAGCACCTGGTGCGTCGCTTGCTTGGCGCCCAGTTCCCGCACTGGGCCAGTTTGCCGCTGACGCTGGTGCCTTCGGCAGGAACCGACAACGCCATGTATCGGCTCGGCGATGACCTCGCGGTCCGACTCCCCAAGATCAGTGGTTCCGTGAAAAGCTTACGGAAAGAACAACATTGGTTGCCCCAGCTCGCTCCGCACTTACCGGTACCGTGCCCTATTCCGGTGGGTTTAGGTGCTCCGGCGAAAGGTTGGGAATGGCCTTGGTCGATCTGCCGTTGGGTTGACGGAGAAACCCCAACGGTCGGCTACCTGGCCGACCCGATCAGGCTGGCCCAGGATCTGGCTGCCTTCATCACGGCGCTACGTGCCATCGACACAGTCGGCGGGCCACCGGCGTATCGGGGTTCGCCCCTGGCGATACAGGACCAGCAGGTTCGCGCCGCACTGACCGATCTCGACGGGCTCATCGACGTCGATACGGCGACCCTTGCCTGGGAGGAAGCCCTAGGCGTCCCGGTATATGCGGGGCCGCCCAGGTGGTTCCACGGAGATCTGTCCCCGTTCAACCTCCTGACCAAGGCGGGCGGGTTGGCCGGTGTCATCGACTTCGGTCTGATTGGCGTCGGTGACCCCAGCATCGACCTCATCCCCGCCTGGAACCTGCTGCCTGCCGCCGCGCGTGAACAATTCCGTGCCGCACTGGGCGTCGATGATCACGCCTGGGCGCGCGGCCGCGGCTGGGCCCTATCGGTCGCCCTGGTTGCACTCCCCTACTACCAACACACCAACCCCCCATTGGCCGACAACGCTCGTCATGTCATCGGCGAGATCCTGGTGGGTGACACCGTCTGAATCAGGGCTGCCGGCGGTGGTATTGATTGCTAGCCAGTATCTGGATGCCTCGCCAGCCCCAATAGACACGGTGGGCATGAATGAGACCGTCGGCGATCTCCATAACTTCAACAAAGTCCATCTGTTCACCGGTAGGTGAGTGCCGAGGATACTCCCACATCACCCGATGCCCATCAGTGAAAAAACTACCGCGATGGTAGTGCCGCTGTTCGGGCGTTCGGGCGACCACCGCGGTAAACAGTTGCCGAAGCTCGTGCCGGCCACGGCAGATGCCACGCCCACCCAGCAGATGGGCCGCTACTGGGCTTTCCACCGTGGCATCGGGTGCGTAGCACGCCAACAACGCCTCGGCATCATGGTTGGCTAACGCCTGCTCCCACACCCGAGTCACCGCTTCAATCGCTGCTGCATCCATGACGACAAGGATGATCCCCCAACACTTCGACGGGCATCGAAACTTTTGGGTTTTATCGTCACTGTATGGACCCCTCTGGCGGCGGTGAACCGAATCTGGCGGTGGTGGCCGGCGCGTTCGCTGATCCGAGACGTATCCGAATCCTGTTGGCCTTGGCCGACGGGCGGGCTCTACCGGCGGGACGACTGGCCCAGGAAGCCAGCGTTGCCGCTGCCACGGCAAGTAGTCACTTGGCGCACTTGTTGGCCCAAGGCCTGATCGCCGTCGAGCAACACGGGCGGCACCGGTATTACCGGCTGTCCAGCCCGCATGTTGAAGGAGTCTTGGAAGCCTTGGCCCGGTTAGCGCCCCGGCAACCCATTACCTCGCTACGGGAACATACCCGTGCCCATGCGCTGCGGGTCGCGCGAACCTGTTACGGGCATCTGGCCGGACAACTCGGAGTGACTCTTTTTGCTGGGATGATTGCTCGCGGTTGGGTGACCGGTCACGACGGACTGCATCGCCCCGACAGCGCGGATCGGCTTTCGGCACCTGGCCGTACGCAGATTTACCGGCTGACTGATTGCGGTGCAAGCGCTTTGGTTGATTGGGGGCTATCGTCCCGGCTGTTCCACACCGGTAGCGCCTTGCGTTATTGCGTGGACTGGACCGAACAAGCGCATCACCTCGCCGGACCACACGGCTGTGCCATAGCGGGCCACTTGCAAGAACACGGATGGGTCACCAAGGGCAAGGTCCCGCGCAGCATCACTATTACCCCTGCTGGACGCCAACACCTCAAAAACCTGATCACACCCGATATCTGAGGCATGGGCTGTGGCTGGGGACCGATCCAATGGATGCCGCCAGAAACCTTGCTGAGGCTCAGTGCGCACCTCACACAACGGGGCTGGCGCGATACTGACATCCACGCCGTCCTGGGTGGCAACTTCTACCGTATCGCCCAACTAGCGTGGCGAACCTGATCAGCTTGCGGCTAGCGGTGATGTCGTCGCTGCGATGCAGCTCCTGTTGTACTTGATGACCATGGACTACGGCGTGCATGAACCTGCCCGACTTGGTCAAACCCAGCTTCGTGACGGCAGGTGGTTGGGTTGGGCGGAGTGGGGGCCGGTCGACGGCACCGTGGTGCTGTTATGCCCAGGAGCGGCGACCAGCCGACGCCTCGGCTTTGGTGGACACTTCATCGACCAGGCGGGCATCCGGTTAATCAGTGTGGATCGCCCCGGCCTAGGTGCTTCTGATCCAGCCCCCGACCGGAGCGTGTCGAGCTGGGCTACCGATATCGAACAGCTCATCGCGCACCGGGCTTTGTCTGCACCGATGGTGGTGGGGTTTTCCCAAGGAGCGCCTTTTGCGCTGGCATTGGCCTACCATGGCCTGGTTGATGCGGTGGCCGTGGTTTCCGGTAGCGATGAACTGGCCCATCCCCGCTTCGCGCACTCCCTGACACCACAGGTCAAGGCCATGGTGGACGCGGTAACGGCCGATCCAACCACCGCGCAGGCGTCGTTTGCCGGCTTTGGTGTCGTCGAAACATTCTGGAATCTGGTCATCACTACCAGCTCCGCAGTCGATCACGTTGTATACACCGATCCGGTTTTCGTACAAGCCTTTCGGAGTGCAATCAGCGAAGCGTTGAGCCAAGGCCCGGCAGGCTATGCCCGCGACACGGTACTGGCGATGAGTCCCTGGGGATTTGACCCCACCAAGATCACCGCCGCGGTGGATTTGTGGTATGGGCACCATGACACCAGCCCGGTGCACTCCCCCGACCTTGGGGCATCGTTAACGCGCATGATCCCCTCAGCGCGCCGGCACATCATCGTCGATGCGGGTGGATCGTTGCTGTGGACACACGCCGAAGCAATCCTCACGACCCTGCTCAACCACGCCAGAAAAGCCGACTAGAGCTCACCAAGCCTCGTGACTCGACGGAAATCGGTGCCTTTGGTACGCGCGTAACGGCAAGCAAAAGCCTATGAATGTGTACGGCGAGATAGCTTGCCGAATAGTTTCGGGAGTTGGCCAGAACTCCCATAAGCCGGTGGCGTGTTAGCCTTACCGACATGGAAGGTGGCGGCGACATCTCTGCGTGAGGCTTGTACGAGGTTGACCCTCGCTCCCCCGCTTTGGTCTAGTCCCTTCTCTGGCAAGGACTTTCATGTCTGCATCCATTGTTTGTTCTAATCTGTCTTTTTCGTGGCCGGACGGCACGCCAGTCCTGGAGAACGTGTCGTTTGTTGCTGGCATAGGCCGCACCGGCCTGGTCGCGCCGAACGGGGCAGGCAAAACCACCCTGCTCAAGCTGCTCGCCGGCGAACTGGTGCCCAGCGCGGGCTGGGTGTCAATGCCCGCAGTGCTGGGTTATTTGCCGCAAAATCTGCCCCTGACTACCGATCTGACAGTGGCTGAGGTGCTTGGCGTCGCCGAGGTATTAGCAGCGTTGGCTGCGCTGCACGCCGGGGATGCCCGCGAAGAGGTGTTCACCGTCATCGGCGAGGATTGGGATATCGCTGAGCGCATCGATGCCCAGCTGGACCGGCTGGAGTTGGGCCATCTGGGCTTGGATCGTCACTTGAGCAGTGTGTCTGGTGGGGAGATCATGTCGCTGGGTTTGGCCGCCCAGCTGCTCAAGCGGCCCGATGTGCTGTTGCTCGATGAACCGACCAACAACCTCGACGTCGATGCCCGACGCCGGCTCTACGCCGCGTTAGACAATTACAGCGGTTGTCTGGTGCTGGCCAGCCATGACCGGACTTTGCTGGACCGAATGGACTACATCTGTGAACTCACCATAAACGAAATCCGCTGCTATGGAGGCAATTACAGTTACTATGAGCAAGCCGTAGCCGCCGAGCAGCAGCTAGCCGAGCAGAACTTGCGTAACGCCGAACTTGACCTTAGACGTCAAAAACTTGACCGGCAGAAAGCTCGGGAACGTGCTGCCCGGCGTACCAGAACTGCTGAACGCGGCCGCCAAGATTCTGGCGTTCCGAAAATCTTGCTCAATAAACGCAAGAGTCAGGCCCAGGAGTCGGCTGGCCGGACAGATCAAACTCACGCTGCTCGCGTTGAGGCCGCTCATACTCGGGTCACCGAGGCCAGTCGTGCCTTGCGCGATCAGCCCACCATCAGCGTCGACCTACCCGATACCAAAGTTCCTGCCGGGCGAACCGTCTTCTCCGGCAAGCACATTCAAGTAATGCGTGGTGGTCGAACGGTTTTCGCCAACGACGGCATCGCCCTAACTGTCCGCGGTCCCGAGCGCATCGCACTGACCGGACCCAACGGCGCCGGCAAATCCACTCTGCTGCAAGCGATTAGCGGCCAGCTATTGACAACGCAAGACCAATGCACGCGGGTCGAGGGCCGCATTACCTACCTGACCCAACGCCTCGACATCCTGGACCCCGAGCGAACCGTTGCTGATAACCTCGCCGTGTTCGCACACCACCTGACTCAAGCCGAACGCCTGACCCGACTGGCTCGCTTCTTGTTCCCCGGGGCGCGGGCACGCCTACCCGTGGGCGCGTTATCTGGCGGTGAACGCTTACGCGCCACCCTGGCCTGTGTACTCAACGCTCAACCCGCGCCGCAACTGCTGCTGCTCGACGAACCCACCAATAACCTTGACCTACCCAGCGTTGCTCAACTCAACAGTGCTTTGTTGTCCTACCAGGGTGCCTTGATCGTGGTCAGTCACGACCAACGATTTCTCCTGGATCTCAAACCCGACCGCTGGCTACACCTTTCAGCAGGCCGACTGAATCAGATCAGCCCGCCGGAGCGAGCCTGAGCGCCCGGTGTTTGACTTGCGCAGGACTCGGTGATGGCGACGAAAGATGTTTTTGTTGACTACGTTCACGTAGCCCGGGGCGCATTATGCGGTGGTTGGCCCAATGGTCGGTAAGTTTCATTTAGCCTCAGCGCTGTGCATATTCGTCGCAGAAAGTTCATCGCTACTGCGGGTGCTGCGCTTGTGGCAGCGCCTTTGCCCGTGTCGTGTTCTCGGAACCTCACGGAAAAGCCTACTTAGCACCTCCTTTGTTGGCCGAGACCGTAGTTCTAGTGAATGACATGCAACACATCTTCGCTGCTGACGATAGTCCCTGGAAGGTAACCGAATTCGCGCGTGCAGAGCATGACGTCCATCGCCTCGTGGAAAAATACGGTGCTGCGAACTGTCTATTCACTAGATTTATTGCACCGGCGAAGCCATCCGGCGAATGGGTGCCGTACTACAAGGACTGGCCTTTCGCGCTAAAACCGGCCGATGACCCCCTGTGGAACGTAGTGCCGGACCTTGTGCCCTCCGTAGTCAATCCAACGTTGGATGCTTCCACCTTTGGCAAGTGGAACGCCGACATGGCGGCACGTCTGCCCAAAGCGCAGCGCATTTTGTTGTGTGGGGTGTCTACTGACTGTTGTGTGCTCTCGACAGCGCTTAGTGCACTTGAGACTGGCGTGCAGGTGCTTGTTGTCGCCGATGCCTGTGCCGGCAGATCGGAGGAAGATCACCGCCGCGCTCTTGATGCAATTGCCGTGATATATCAACCGTTGGCGCGTGTCACAACGCTTACTGAACTGGGCATTTAGCACGATAATGGCCTGGGCAAATGTACGCAGGTGTTAGCCCACACGAATCGGGAATCCTGGCAGTCGGGGACGGTAATCACCTGTACTGGGAGGTGTGCGGTAACCCGGAAGGGGTTGCCGCATTGGTAGTTCACGGCGGCCCAGGTTCTGGCTGTACGCCGGGGATGAGACAAGTATTTGATCCAGCCAAGTATCGGGTGGTGCTTTTCGATCAACGCGGTTGCGGACGCAGCACCCCGCACGCCGGTGATCCCGCGGTCGACTTGCACGCCAACACCACCGATCACCTGATCGCCGACATCGAACTGCTGCGTCAGCAGTTGAAGATCATTCGTTGGGTAGTGGCGGGATGGTCGTGGGGAACAACGCTAGCGTTGGCCTACGCCCAGCAACATCCTGACCGCGTGGCAGCGCTGGTGCTGACGGCGGTCACCACGACGACCGAGCGTGAGGTGCAGTGGATCACCCGCGAAGTCGGGCGACTGTTTCCAGCCGAGTGGGCACGGTTCCGCGCCGGGGTCCCTCAAGCTGATCGAGACGGCAACCTGGCCGAGGCATACTCGCGACTGCTCAACGATCCCGATCCAGATGTGCGGCATCAGGCGGCCCTAGCCTGGTGCCAATGGGAGGATTCCCACATCAACCTGGGGCCTGCACCTCGGCCGAGGCTGGTCAACGCTGACCCCGATTACCGAATGTGTTTCGCGCGGTTGGTCACTCATTACTGGGAGCACACGGCGTGGCGTGGCCCGAGAGAACTCCTCGACGAGATCCCTGCGATCGCGCATATCCCCGCGGTGCTGATCCATGGCCGGCTTGACGTCAGCAGCCCACCCGACATTGCCTGGCAGCTCTACCAGGTATGGCCAGCTTCCCGGCTGCACATCGTGGCGGGAATAGGACATGAGTCTGGCGGCGCCATGGCCGCCCACGCGGTCAACGCACTCAACAAATTCGCGGCTAGCGTCGAGCTTTGACGCCGTGTACAGGTGGCATCGATCGCCCACTCCACCGCAGAAATCTGAGCCGCATAGTGGCCACCACACATTCGCCCCAATCGGCAACCACCAGCACATATCGCTCCACAATCGCCTTACGCATGAAGGTCATTGAAGGACTTGGCCAGCAAGGTCTGTAGCGTTTCGGAAGTGCTCGATTGGGACCACAACGCCTACTACCATCAGCTGTTGCTTCGTCAACTGCCGCAGCCATGTCACCGGGCACTCGATGTTGGTTGCGGAGCTGGAACTTTTGCTGCGCTGATAGCTCAACACGTGGAACATGTTGACGCCCTTGATCGCTCTCCGACAATGATCGAAGCGGCCAGGCTTCGTACTCCCAATAACGTCAACTGCGTTCTGGCTGATGCCCTTGCCGACCCGCTGCCAAGTAATAGCTACGACGCGATTGTGTCCCTCAGCGCACTGCACCACATGCCGCTACAAGACGCACTCCAACGACTGGCAGCCGCCCTACGTCCTGGCGGAGCCCTTGCCGTCGTCGCCTTGCCCCGCACGGACTTACGCCACGAACTCCCGATCGAGATCGTCGCCTTTACTGGGCATTACCTCTTTGGGGCGATCTTCGCGACCGCTAGATCCCTGAGCAGCAAGAGCTGGCTCGCGAAGGATTCACTGCACATGACCGTGATGCCCATCGTCGACCCAGTGTTGACCATCCGCCACGTCAGACGACAAGCGGGTGAAGTCCTACCCGGTGTGCGGATACGGCGACTGGTATTTTGGCGTTACCTATTGCTCTGGCAGAAACCTGGCGAGGTGGAAGTGCAAGTGGCAAAAGGAGATTCGTCGAGAACGTCGAGCTAGTGTTGAAGTGGGATGACGGTGTAGATGAGCCGGGCGAATTGACCGTGTGTGCAGGCAGAGACCTAGTGGAGTCGGTCAGCTCCTATCCGCGACGGTCGCGCCGGCTGGTACCAACCCGCCCTCGGGCAGTCCGTCTTGGTTGACGGCGAACAGCCAGGCCAGTGAATGCGCTTCATCAGCGATCCAGCCATTCACAGTGGTCGCGGTGTCAAAAATCATGTGTCCTACCGACCAGAACCTACGGTCGGACTTCGACACGGGTGGGCGAAGACCGTCAGATCGTCGGCACCCACTGATCCGCTAACGTTGCCACCCAACTTGCTGCATCGCGTGGGTGCTCGGGTGGACTCTCAACGAGCACAAGTTCGTTGATCCCGAGGCCGACCAATTCGGACGCTTCTCTGGGTTTGGGATCGGGCAGGTTCGGCCGCAGAGGAAAGGGCACTCCCAGCGCGTCGAATTCTTTGCGTAACCAACCCATCCCGACTCCGAGTAGCAATTTGGATAGCGGGACGCCGCTTGGTCCACCCGATGGCGGCCAACTCCAAAAGCACCCCACGGATCGTCGCATACTAACCCGCACGAGCTACAGTGGTCACTGCGATAGTTTGGGGCTAAGGACGGCAAAGCGGGAACACGATTCTCCGTGAGTTAATCCCCGGGGCGGTAGCTCAGTTGGTTAGAGCCGCGGACTCATAATCCGTTGGTCGCGGGTTCGAGCCCCGCCCGCCCCACTCCTCGATTTTTTGGTTACCTCCAGCCGGGGGACGCCGCCACCTTGGCGTGGCGTGTTGGTGCCGCATCGGCATAGGTAGTGCTTTGTCGGTTCCGGTCGAAAAATGAGCAGGTAATTCCGGGGCGGATTCAGCTGGTCGTCGCAACACATTGCTGTTGAACAGATCTTAGGTGTCCCAGGCTTGTGCTGGGGTTCTCCATTGCAGTCGCTTACGCGGTCGCGTGTCGAGGGCGTGTGCGACTGCGGCGAGATCATCCGGACTCCACCGTGGCAGGTCCCTGCCTTTGGGAAAGTACTGGCGCAGTAGGCTGTTGGTATTCTCGTTGGTGCCCCGTTACCAGGGGCTACCTTCTCCGCGACCCGGCTACATCAGGTAGGGGTCTGTGGTTGGTCGAGGTTTTCGGCCGCCTGTCGGTCGGTGTTATGGTATGCGGTGTCGGCGTGGCGGCAGAATTGCGCAAGCGCGTCGCAGAGCTCTTGTAGAACCGTGAGCGCGCTTTCGCGCGCCTGCCGGACGGCGTTGAGCCCGTCGCAAAAGGGTGAACCGGCACTGCCATAGCTGTCGCGAAGTCGTTCGTCCAGCCCGTCAGTCAGTTGCTTTGTCTGGCCCAGCTCGCTGTCCGCTAACTCCTGCTGGACGGCGCATCGGAGTGCTTCATGAAGATCGAAGACCAAATCCGGCATGAGTTTCCGCAGCGTACTCGGCGGGTGTCCGATAACCCAGCGCTGAATGGCGGTGTCGCTGATTATGTTCAGCCTTGAAATCGGCGATGACCACGCGGGCCTCAAGCAGGGTGTTCCAGTAGTTCCTGTTCAAGCACTCCTTACGCAAGCGGTTATTGAACGATTCGATATAGCCATTCAGCCACGGGCATCCTGGCGGGATGTAGACCATCCCGGCCCTGTTCTCGCAGAAGTGTTGCAGCGCTTGGGAAAGCATCTCGGGCCCATTGTCCATGTGTAACACTTTCGGTGGCCTGCCACGGGCGGCGAACACCTTCGCGAGCTCGGCGACCAGATCGCCACCGGTGATCGAGCGCTCCACAAGATTGAGCAGCGACTCACGTGTGTGCTCATCGAGCGTCGAGGCGATCTTGATGGCCTTGCCGTCAATCGTGGAATCGAACTGAAAGTCGATCGCCCACAACACGTTCGGTGCATCAGCCTTGATCGGCGGAACAGAGGAGGTCCCGGCCCGCTTGCGTGGGCTGCGCACCCGCACCTGCAGCCCCTCCTCACGCCACAGCCGGTGAATCCGCTTCTTGTTGACCTCACGGCGTTCGTCATACCGCAGCGCCGCCCAGGCGCGCCGGAACCCATGGCAGGGATGCTTGCCGGCGTACGTGCGCAACCAGGTCCGCATTTCGGCGTCCGGATCTGCCGGGGACTGCGCCAACGGCACGTGGCGGTACGTGGACCGGGAAAGCCCAACGGCCTTGCATGCCAACCGTTCCGACATGCTCAGTGTGGTCTTGAGCATGTCCACGGCCCGGCGCTTGGCCGCTGGGCTTAGAATTTTCCCTTCGCCACCTCCCGCAGAGCATCCTTCTCCAGCTCCGCTTCGGCTAAGAGCCGCTTGAGCCGGGCGTTCTGCTCTCTCAGCTCCCTGAGTTCTTTGGCGGCATCGGTGTCCATACCGCCATACGCCCGCCGCCAGTTGTACAAC
>JAIENC010000136.1 GCA_019751635.1 Mycobacteriaceae bacterium | reverse complement strand
CGCCGCCTGGACGACCATTGATCTCGATGATGACCGGCCCCCGCGCGGTAAATTTGATCTCCGCGTGGGTCATCCCGTGGTCGAAGCCCAAAGCCGCGTGTCCGCGCCGCAGTAAATCCCGGATCGCCGGATCGGTGCCGGCCGGATCATCCGGGCTTACCACATGACCGGTTTCTTCAAAAAATGGTGGTGGACCGGTCCTTTTGCGCGCAACAATATGCGGTCGATAGGAGCCGTTGATAATCGATCCGTCGACGCTAATCTCCGGCCCAGCTAGGTACTCCTCGACAACGATATCTGGGAATTCGTCAATTCCCGGATATCGGGCCGCGGCGGTAATGGCGAACGCGCGATCCAGCTGATCGGGGTCTTCTACCTTGACCACGCCCCGGCTGGACCCGAATGGTCGAGGCTTGAGCACGATAGGCAGACCGTATTCGGCTACTACCTCATGCAGCTCGCTAGGGGAGCTGACGCTGGTGTGACGGGGCTGCAGCAGTCCGGCGTCGGTGAAGAGCCGTCGACTGAGCTTCTTGTCCCGGCAAGCCCGTACGGCTTCGATGCTGGCTCCGGGCAATCCCAGTTCAACCGCGATGTGGGCGGCAGGCAGGAGGAGCCCCTCGTCCGGGCATAGCACGCCGAGGATGCGGTGGTGTGTCGCCACCTCACGTGCTGCGCTGACCAGCGCCTGTGCTGTTGGGGCAGAGAAAATACTGCTCCCCACGGTGTACGGCCGTTGCCAGGTGAGTTCGTCAGCTTCGAGCAGCCACAGCGGATACGCGCGGGCGGCGCCAGCAAGCAGATGCTCCCGATACGGACGGCTGTCGCGGTCTTTTTGGCTCCCAATGCCGACGACCAGCAGCACGCAAGGACGCTCAGGCACCGAGCGA
Source organism: Mycobacteriaceae bacterium (assembly GCA_019751635.1). Classification (GTDB taxonomy): domain Bacteria; phylum Actinomycetota; class Actinomycetes; order Mycobacteriales; family Mycobacteriaceae; genus Mycobacterium. The sequence continues at coordinate 14,251 of JAIENC010000136.1, read as the reverse complement.
TCCTACCGACGCTGAGCTGCGAATCGCTTACCATGCTGTGGTGGCCCTATCGGCGAACAGCACTGCCGCGGCGGCGCGTCACCGGCTCAGCGGCAACCTGGGGGTTACCGGCATTCTCTTCATGGTGGTGGCCGCGGCGGCGCCGCTCACCGTGATCGGTAGCGGTGTGCCGCTGGGCTTCGTGCTCGGCAACGGTGTCGGGTTCCCGGCGATGTATGGCTTCTGCGCGATTGTGCTGCTCTTGTTTGCTGTTGGGCTGGTGACTATGGCCGGCCAGGTGCGCAAACCGGGGGCATTCTTCACCTTCATCGGCTATGGCCTTGGCCGGCAGATGGGCCTGGCGGCCGCCTATCTGGCGGTACTCGCCTACACCGCGATCCAGCTCTCGGTGCATGCCTACCTGGGCTACATCCTGAGCACCACCCTGATTCGCCTGGGTGGACCGGTGGTGCCGTGGTGGCTGTTCACGGTTGTGGGTATTGCGCTGGTGGGAGTGTTCGGATTCGGCCGCATCGACCTGTCCGGGAAGGTGCTTGCGGTGCTGCTGGTCGGCGAAGTGGGGGTTGTGCTGGCCTTGGTGGGTGCGGTTGTGTTCTCTGGTGCGGCGCCCGAAGGCCTTTCGTTGGCGCCTTTTGCCTGGCACAACGTGGTATCCGGTGCGCCAGGAGTCGGTCTGATGTTTGCCATGGCGGCGTTCATCGGATTCGAATCGACGGTGATCTTTCGTGATGAAGTTAAAGATCCGCATCGCACGCTTCCCCGAGCCACTTATGCTGCGTTAATCGGTATCGGAGTCTTCTACATCCTGGGATCGTGGGGCCTCATCATGGCGTGGGGGCCGCAGGAAATCGTGGCCCAGACGGCTAAGGATCCCGGTTCCCTCATCTTGACCACGACGCGTCGTTATCTTGGCGTCGTCGGGGTGACAACCGTGAACATCGTCTTGATCACCAGCATGTTCGCCTGTGTGCTGTCGATTCACAACGTTATCGCCCGCTATCAGCATGCGATGGCCAACGCCGGGATTCTCCCCGGACCGCTTGGCCGTGTCCACCACAAACATGCCTCACCGCACAGCTCATCGATCGTGCAGACGGCTACCGCGGCCGGGCTTACCCTGAGCTGCGGCCTTGTCGGTGCGGATCCGGTGCGCCAGGTGTTTACCTGGGCGGCCGGAGTGGCGACTTTAGCCATCGCCATACTCATGGCGGTCACCGGCATCGCGGTCATGGTGTATTTCGCCCACACGGCACCGGTCCGCGCTTCGGTATGGAAAACCGTCATTGCCCCGGCGCTTGGCGTGATCGGTCTGATGTTTACGACGTTGCTCATCATCGACAATTTCCCCATGCTGCTCGGCGATATCGACCGTGCTGGTCAACCCCGGTTCGGTGTGGTGAGCTGGTGCATGTTCGGTCTGATTGGTGTGCTGCCGGCCTTAGGAATTGGTCAAGCCCGCATGCTGCGCGTCAAGCGTCCGGCGGTGTATGCGCGGATCTTGACGGCCATCAGCGAATCCGCTGACGCCATCGCAACCCCACTGCCACGGAGCCGAGATTGATGCCACCGCTAACCCCGCATCCACTGGCCAGCTTGTGCGTCGCAGAGTTCGCGGCGATCCAGACGATCATCACCGCTCGCCCGGAATACACCGAGACAACCCGTTTTGTCTACGTGGGACTTGAAGAACCGCCCAAGAACGCGGTCCTTGCTTGGGAAGCTGGCGTGGGGCCGCTACCCGCTCGGCTGGCTCGGGTGCAGCTGCTTGATACCGCTACCGGTCGATCAACCGACAGCGTGGTCGACATCGCCACTGGTGAGAACGTGCGGGAGACCCTCCTGGACGGCACCGCCGGTCAGCTGCCCATCCTCGAGATGGAGTCCGCTCTCATTGTCGAAATCTTGGCTGCGGATAGCAGGTGGGTGGCGGCCCTTGCGGCGCGAGGGCTTACGCCTGCTGATGTGGTCGCCGTGCCACTGTCAGCAGGTAACTACGGTCTACCCGGTGAGCAGGGGCGACGCGTGCTGCGCTCGCTCGCGTTTAAGCAAGACCACCCGAAAGACCATCCCTGGGCGCATCCCGTCGACGGTCTGACCGCCTACATTGACACCGTCGCGCGTGTTGTTCTGGAGGTCGTCGATACACCCGGATACTCGTTGCCCGTCGAACACGGCAATTTTGACGATCCTGATCTGCAAGGCGCGCCACTGGACACACTCAAACCGATCGTCATCACCCAGCCCGAAGGCGTGAGCTTCACCATCGACGGCGAGATCATCGAGTGGGGAAACTGGAAGCTACGCATCGGCTTTGACTGGCGGGAAGGGCTGATCTTACGTCAGCTGCACTACCTTAAGCGGCCAGTGATCTACCGTGCCTCCATTGCGGAGATGGTGGTCCCCTACGGCGATCCTTCGCGAAATAGATTCTGGCAGAACTTTTTTGATGCCGGCGAATATCTATACGGCCGCAGTGCTAACTCCCTGGAGATCGGTTGCGACTGCGTGGGTGAGATTCACTATTTTGACGCCGTGCTGGCCGATGAACTGGGCTCGCCTCGGGTCATCAAGAACGCGGTATGTATGCATGAAGAGGATTTCGGAGCGCTGTGGAAGCACACCGATCCATTCACTGGTTCGCGGCAGGTGCGTCGGTCACGTCGTCTGGTGATCTCGTTTTTCACCACGGTAGGTAACTACGACTACGGCTTCTTCTGGTATCTCTACCTGGACGGCACCATCGAAGGTGAAGTCAAACTGACCGGTGTTCCGTTTACCTCGGTCTATCCAGGTCCCCAAGAAGACGGCTCGCCGTACCCGTGGGCGTCGCAGGTGGCCCCCGGGCTGGCCGCCCCCTATCACCAGCATTTGTTTTCCGTGCGCCTCGACATGATGGTCGATGGCCTGGCCAATGTTGTCAACGAGATTGACGCGGTCCGGGTGCCGAGCGGTCCCGGGAACGAGTATGGGGGAGCGTTCACGAAAAGCGTGACTCCGCTCAAATCCGAAGCCGGATCAGGTCGTTGCGCCGATGGGTCGGTGGGACGTGTCTGGCAGATCGCCTCAACCGAGAAGACCGACCGGCTGGGTCACCCCACGTCTTACCTGCTTTTCCCGATGCACACACCGGTGTTGTTGGCTGCCGAGGACTCCGTTATCGCGCGGCGGGCAGGGTTTGCCACCAGGCACCTGTGGGTCACCAAATATCATCCAGCGCAACGCTATGCGGCCGGGGATTTCGTCAACCAACATCCTGGTGGGGCTGGATTGCCGGAATATATCGCCGATGATGAACCGCTGGTCGGCCAAGACTTGGTGGTGTGGCATACGTTTGGCCTCACGCACTTTCCGCGGAATGAAGATTGGCCGATCATGCCGATGGACTACGCCAAGTTCACCTTGAAGCCATACAATTTCTTTGATCGCAACCCCGTGCTGAACGTGCCGGCCGCCCAGCCCGCGTGCACAGAACACCCGATTTGTCCGCAACCGTAACCACACTGATCGTTCATGCCGAACTTCCTCGATTTGGTGTTGGGCTGGCCTTCCCCTAGACTCTAGGGGTTGCCGTGGGCAGACCTCGGCCGACGGTCAAGATTTCTAGTCGGCCCTGCGTGCCCTTCGGTTACAGCAGCTATTAAACAGACCATGCACGTCAGGTCGTTGGTTGGTGATGTCTGCCGCGGCGGCCTCACCTGCCGCGAACACGTCAACCAGGTCAGGAGATCGAGTGATTCAGCAGGAATCGCGGCTGAAGGTTGCCGATAACACCGGTGCCAAGGAGATCTTGTGCATCCGGGTACTCGGCGGCTCGTCGCGACGCTATGCCGGTATCGGTGATGTCATCGTGGCGACGGTCAAAGATGCGATCCCCGGTGGCAATGTCAAGCGCGGCGACGTGGTGAAAGCAGTCGTGGTGCGCACGGTGAAAGAACGACGCCGCCCAGACGGCAGCTACATCAGGTTTGACGAAAACGCAGCTGTGATCATCAAAGCTGACAACGACCCACGCGGTACCCGCATCTTCGGCCCGGTCGGTCGGGAGTTGCGGGAGAAGCGCTTCATGAAGATCATCTCGCTTGCTCCGGAGGTGTTGTAGGTGAAGATCCACAAAGGCGACACCGTGATCGTCATTGCGGGCAAAGACAAAGGCGCCAAAGGCAAAGTCCTGCAGGCGTATCCGACACGTAACCGGGTTTTGGTTGAGGGTGTGAACCGGATCAAGAAGCACACCGCGGTCTCGGCCAATCAGCGCGGCGCGCAGTCCGGTGGGATTGTCACCCAAGAAGCCCCGATCCATGTCTCCAACGTGATGGTGGTCGACGCCGACGGTAAGCCCACCCGAGTCGGGTATCGGGTTGATGAGGAGACCGGCAAGCGGGTCCGCATCGCTAAGAGCAATGGCAAGGACATCTGATGACGACTCTGGAAAAGGTGCAGCCGCGGCTAAAAGAGCGCTATCGCAAGGAAATTCGGGATTCCCTGCAAAAGCAGTTCGGCTATCGCAACGTGATGCAGATCCCGAACGTAGTCAAGGTCGTCGTGAATATGGGGGTCGGTGAAGCGGCCCGTGACGGCAAGTTAATCAACAACGCTGTCACCGATCTAGCGGCAATCACCGGGCAGCGGCCCGACATTCGCCGCGCCCGTCAGTCGATCGCCCAGTTCAAGTTGCGGGAAGGCATGCCCATTGGGGTGCGGGCAACGCTGCGCGGGGACCGCATGTGGGAGTTCCTGGATCGATTGACGTCGATTGCGCTACCGCGTATCCGCGACTTCCGTGGTCTTTCGCCCAAGCAGTTCGACGGAACCGGAAACTATACTTTCGGGCTGGCTGAACAGTCGGTATTCCACGAGATTGACGTAGACAAGATGGACCGGGCCCGCGGTATGGACATCACCGTCGTTACTTCGGCGACCATCGACGAAGAAGGGCGAGCGTTGTTGCGGGCACTCGGCTTTCCGTTCAAGGAGAAGTGAGCACATGGCGAAGAAAGCCCTGGTCAACAAGGCGGCGCGGAAACCCAAGTTCGCGGTACGTGCTTACACCCGCTGCAGCAAATGCGGTCGGCCACGGGCCGTTTTCCGCAAATTCGGGCTCTGCAGAATCTGCCTGCGTCAGATGGCGCATGCGGGTCAGCTGCCCGGTGTGCAGAAGAGCAGTTGGTAACCAAACCTAGACCACGCTTTTTCCGAGCTTTTTCGAAGCTTTTTTCGAAGGAAGGTGACAGGCGCTGTCATGACTATGACGGACCCGATCGCGGACTTCTTAACACGTCTGCGCAACGCCAATTCGGCGTACCACGACGAGGTGAAGCTGCCGCACTCGAACCTCAAGGCTAATATCGCCGCGATCCTCAAGACCGAGGGCTACATCAGCGACTACCGCACCGAGGATGCTCGGGTAGGCAAATCGCTGATCGTTCAGCTTAAGTACGGGCCCAGCCGGGAACGCAGCATTGCGGGCCTGCGTCGGGTGTCCAAGCCGGGTTTGCGGGTGTACGCCAAGTCCGACAAGTTGCCCAGGGTGTTGGGTGGTCTGGGGGTGGCGATCATCTCCACGTCATCAGGCTTGCTCACTGACCGTCAGGCAGCCAGACAGGGCGTGGGCGGCGAAGTCCTCGCATATGTTTGGTGAGATTTGTGCTAAGAGAGGTTAGCCGTGTCGCGCATTGGTAAGCAGCCCATTCCGGTTCCCGCGGGAGTCGACGTAACCATTGATGGGCAAAACGTGTCAGTCAAGGGGCCCAAGGGCACCCTGGAACTAACGATCGCCGAGCCGATCGCGTTGTCGCGCAACGACGATGGCGCGATTGTGGTCAGCCGTCCCGATGATGAGCGTCGCAATCGCTCACTGCACGGGCTGTCGCGCACCCTGGTGTCCAATCTGGTTACCGGTGTGACACAGGGTTATACGACCAAGATGGAGATTTTCGGCGTCGGTTACCGGGTGCAGCTCAAGGGCTCCACCCTGGAATTCGCTTTGGGCTACAGCCATCCCGTTGTGGTTGATGCCCCAGAAGGCATTACGTTCGAGGTTGCGTCGCCGACGAAGTTTTCGGTCTCGGGAATCGATAAACAAAAAGTTGGCCAGATCTCAGCGAATATTCGCGGCTTGCGCCGTCCCGATCCGTACAAGGGCAAGGGAGTGCGCTACGAGGGTGAGCAGATCCGCCGCAAGGTCGGAAAGACAGGTAAGTAGTTATGGCACAAGCACAAGCGGGCACCGGCGCGCGTAAGCCGGTGGGGCAGAGCATATCTGCGGTCCGACGAACCGCTCGGCTCCGCAGACATGCCCGGCTGCGTAAGAAAGTTTCGGGTACTGCCGAACGTCCGCGGTTGGTGGTGCACCGGTCAGCTCGCCACATTCATGTGCAGCTGGTCAATGATCTCAACGGCACCACCTTGGCCGCTGCTTCGTCGATTGAGGCCGATGTGCGTGGCGTCGAAGGCGACAAGAAGGCGCGAAGTGTGCGGGTCGGTCAGCTGATCGCCGAGCGAGCCAAAGCCGCTGGCATCGAGACCGTGGTGTTCGACCGAGGCGGATACACCTATGGCGGGCGCATCGCGGCACTGGCCGATGCTGCGCGGGAGAGCGGATTGAGGTTTTAAATGATGAGCATTCGCAACTCAGACATGACTGGAAGGACCGCATAATGGCGGAGCAACCGGTCGGGACGGCTGCCCAAGGCGGAGGAGTCGGCACAGCTAGTGGCGAGTCCCGTACGGATGGTCGCGGTGAAGGTCGGGAATCACGTGACGGCCGGGGCCGCCGCGATGGTGGTCATGGTGGCCGTGGCCGCGACCGCGACACCGAGAAGAGCAACTACCTCGAGCGAGTAGTGGCGATCAACCGTGTCTCCAAGGTGGTCAAAGGTGGCCGCCGGTTCAGTTTCACCGCGTTAGTCATTGTCGGCGATGGTAACGGCATGGTTGGTGTGGGCTACGGCAAAGCCAAAGAGGTGCCAGCCGCGATCGCCAAAGGTGTCGAGGAAGCACGCAAAAGCTTCTTCCGAGTGCCACTGATTGGCAGCACTATTACTCATCCGGTGCAAGGTGAAGCCGCCGCTGGTGTGGTTTTGCTGCGTCCAGCCAGCCCCGGTACCGGTGTGATTGCCGGTGGTGCCGCCCGTGCGGTGCTGGAATGTGCTGGCGTGCACGACATTCTGGCCAAGTCGCTGGGTAGCGATAACGCCATCAACGTGGTACACGCCACCGTGGCGGCGCTCAAGCTTCTGCAGCGGCCAGAAGAAGTAGCGGCCCGGCGTGGTCTGCCGATCGAAGATGTCGCTCCGGCTGGGATGCTCAAGGCTCGACGGGAGAGTGCTGCGTTGGCTGCCCGTCTAGGTTCGGGGTCCGCAGGAGAGGGTACGGCGTAGACATGGCTGAACTGAAGATCACCCAAGTGCGCAGCACCATTGGGGCACGCTGGAAGCAGCGTGAGAGCCTGCGCACTTTGGGGCTGCGTCGGATTCGCCATTCGGTGATCCGCGAGGACAACGCACAGACCCGCGGGCTCATCGCCGTTGTGCGTCACCTGGTCCAGGTGGAGCCCAGCGAGACTGCCACCGGAGGTAACACGAAGTGACAATCAAGCTGCACGACCTGCGGCCCGCCGCTGGCTCGAAAACCAAACGCACCCGGGTTGGTCGCGGTGAAGGCTCTAAAGGCAAGACCGCTGGCCGCGGAACCAAAGGCACCAAGGCCCGCAAGGGTGTTCCGGCGACGTTCGAGGGTGGGCAGATGCCCATTCACATGCGGCTGCCCAAGCTCAAGGGCTTCCGTAACCGATTCCGCACTCAGTACGAGGTTGTCAACGTCGGCGATATCAACCGGTTGTTCCCCCAGGGCGGGGTGATCGGTATTGATGATTTGGTGGCTAAGGGCGCCGTTCGCAAGAACACGTTAGTCAAAGTTCTTGGCGACGGGAAACTGACGGTCAACGTTAACGTGACCGCGCACAAATTCAGTGACAGCGCTCGGGCCAAGATCAGTGCAACTGGTGGTTCGGTCACCGAACTGGCCTAGTTGGCTTTCCCGGGAAAGAGGCAGTCTTGTTGGCTGCCAACTCTTTTCCTGTGCTGGGTCGCTGCAGGTTAGGTCGGTGGGCAACCCCGGAGACCGGCGTCGGTAGGCTTGGGTCCATGTTTGTTTTTCTCCCCAACCTTCCCGGCGCCGATGGTATGCGCGCCTTAGCTAGCCGTGTCGATACCGCTCGCCATCATGGGGTGCCCAACGGCTGCGTGCTGGATCTTGATCTGCGCTCAATCCCTCCAGAAACCACCGGTTTTGACCCTTTGTCTTTCCTGGGCGGGGGTGGCCGTGCCTTAGCGTTGCGCGACGTTGTGTCGGCAATCCATCGGGCCGCCGCGGATCCTCGGGTCGCGGGGTTGGTTGCTCGGGTACAGCTGCACACCGCGCCGCCGGGGCCGGTGCAGGAGTTGCGGGCCGCTATCGCGGAGTTCACCGCGACCAAACCGTCTCTGGTTTGGGCGGAAACCTATCCGGGGACGATGTCTTACTACTTGGCGTCGGCATTCAGCGAAGTCTGGATGCAGCCCTCGGGAAGCGTGGGGTTAATCGGGTTTGCCACTAACGCCTTGTTCTTGCGGGACGCGCTGGACAAAGTAGGGGTGCAGGCCCAGTTTGTTGCGCGAGGCGAATACAAATCTGCGGCCAATCTTTTCACCCAGGATCGTTACACCGATGCGCATCGTGAGGCCGACACGCGGTTATTGGAGAGTCTGCGCGGCCAGGTCTGGCAGGCGATCGCGGAATCGCGCTCGATCGATCCAGGCACACTCGATGAGCTAGCCGACCGGGCCCCGTTGTTGCGTGCGGATGCGCTCACCTCCGGTCTGATCGACCGGATCGGGTTTCGTGATGAAATCACTACCCGGATAGCCGAATTGGTGGGTTCTGACGAGGAATCAACGCCTCGGGTTTCGCTGGGCCGTTACTCGCGAGCAGCGCAAGTGCGGCTGGCTTTTCCGGCGCCGCAGCTTTCCGGGCGTAGTGTTAAACCGACAGTGGCCGTTGTTAACGTGCACGGACCAATTGTCAGCGGGCGCGGCGGACCCCAGTTTCCACTCTTTGGCACGGCAAGCGCTGGAGCCGACACCATTGCTGCGGCGTTGCGTGAAGCTGCTGATGACGATGCGATCTCGGCGATTGTGCTCAGGGTGGATAGCCCGGGGGGTTCGGTCACCGCATCAGAAACTATCTGGCGTGCGGTACGCCAAGCTCGCGAACGTGGCAAGCCGGTGGTGGCGGCTATGGGTGCAGTGGCGGCCTCCGGTGGCTACTACATCTCCATGGCGGCCGATACCATCGTTGCCAATCCCGGCACCATTACCGGATCGATCGGTGTGATCACCGGGAAATTGGTGGCCCGCGGGCTCAAGGACCGGCTCGGAGTCGGCTCAGATGCTGTGCGCACCAACGCTAATGCTGATGCGTGGTCAATCAATGAGCCTTTCACCCCGCAACAGCAGGCAAAGGTAGAAGCTGAGGCGGACCAGTATTACGACGATTTTGTGTCACGCGTTGCCCAGGACCGCAATCTGAGTCGTGAGGCGGTGCATGATGTGGCGCGGGGACGGGTGTGGACTGGCGCCGACGCTGTTGAACGTGGACTGGTCGATGAACTTGGTGGGCTGCGCGTAGCTGTTCGCCGGGCCAAGATCTTGGCTGGTTTAGCCGAAGATGCCACGGTCCGGTTGGTGAGCTATCCGAGTTCGTCGCTGTGGGAGTTCGTCCGGCCGCGGGCGTCATCGCAACCGGCTGCGGCCTCCGTGCCAGAGGCAATGGCGGCGTTGGTTGGTCGTTCACTGGTCGGGATTATCGACCAGGTTGAACAGACCATGACTGGGGCCAGTGTGCTGTGGTTGGGCAGTTCACGCTGGTAGTGTGCGTGTCTTGCTGGCGGGTTGGCTAACCACCGGGCTCCGCGGTGGTGGTGATTGTTCCTTACCCAGAGTCGGCTAAGGTGCCACTGATATACAGCTGCTGACTGAGGAGCTGTTCATCTTCTGTGTTCAGCGTAATTCTGTTGGCGGTGAAGAGATCACCGATGCTCAGGCTAGTGACCTGCCAGCCGTGAGCCGACAGATAGGGCATGACCTCGTTGCGATCGCCGAAGTAGATGAGGTCGTTCATATCGAGGTCCAAGCCGTGTGCTCGCCAGCGTTCGCCGATGGTACGGATGCGCTCCTTGAAGCGTTCCTCGGTGTCGGGGTTGTTGTTGTGAAAGCTCTCGGCGGCAAGTTGACTACCGGGTGCGCTGAGTTCGGTGATGGTGTCTAGCAGTTGGTCTTGGGCCTGCGGCGGTAGGTAACCCAGCAGTCCTTCGGCGATCCACGCCGTTGGCCGGTTTGGATTAAAACCTGCCGCGCGTAACGCTGGGGGCCAGTGTTCACGCAGATCGATGGCCACCGTCCGTCGGTATGTTGTTGGCTTGGCGCCTAATTCGGCGAGCACCCGGGATTTGAACTCGATGACTTGCGGCTGGTCGATCTCGTAGATCACTGTCCGGCTCGGCCACCGCAATCGATAGGCGCGGGAATCGAGTCCGGAGGCCAGTATTACCGCCTGTCGAATACCTGATTGTGTTGCGCCTAAGAAGAATTCATCGAAAAATTTGGTTCGCACCGAGATGCTATCGATCATCCGCTGCATGATGGCATTGCTTGGGTCAATATCGAGGTCTGTGGCGTCTAGCTCGCCGGTGGCTAGCCGAGTAAGCACCTCCACTCCGACGGCTCGAACCAACGGTTCGGCGAATGGATCTTTGATGAGCGGCTGATCGACGCGGGTAGCCATCGCACGCGCAGCCGCGACCATGGTCGCAGTCACTCCGACGCTGGATGACAGATCCCAGGTGTCTCCCTCGTACCGGGCGGAGCCGGTAGGCATCATCGATCAACCCCTTTAGCTTTGTGCGATATGCCGACTAATCTACTGAGCTAGTGCCGGTCTGGCGACACTTTTGCACAGCGCGTCGGGTAAGCGTGGCTTTTCTTTTATGCCCGCGGCGCCATGCCGAGACACGTAAGCCAGTTGTGACAAAGCTCTGAAAACACTAGTAGGGGTTGATATTTCGACTTATCGACTATTTAAGTTCAGTCGACGACAGTCCTAGTAAGCGGCGAGCGACCACCAACTGCTGGATCTGCTGAGTCCCTTCGAAGATGTCCAGGATCTTCGAGTCACGTGCCCACTTTTCCAGCAGTTTTTGCTCGGAATATCCTGTGGCTCCAGCCAATTCGACAGCTTTGAGGGTAACGTCGCTGGCCATGCGGCCGGCTTTGGCCTTGCTCATCGAAGCTTCTTTGGAGTTGGGAATGTGGTTGTCCGCCTGCCAGGCTGCGCGCAGCGCCAGCAGATAGCTGGCTTCCCAGTCGGCTTCCATGCGGAGAAATTCAGCCGCGGCGGCGCTCTGAACGTATGCCGGTTTATCGTAGGAGATCTGCACTCCCGCGTTGGTAAGGATCGTGCGCAGTTCCTCCAACGCGGCCCGGGCCACACCAACAGCCATCGCGGCCACAATGGGCCTGGTGTTGTCGAAAGTCTCCATCACCCCGGAAAAGCCTTTTCCTACTTCAATTTCGGCACTGCCCAACAAATTTTCCTTGGGAATGCGCGCGTTGTCGAAGCGGATCACCGCGGTGTCGGAGCCTTTGATGCCGAGCTTGTTTTCCAACCGCTCAACGGTGACACCGGGATGTTCGCGCGGAACAATAAACGACTTGATTGCCGGGCGGCCCATTGATTTGTTCAGGGTGGCCCAGACCACGATATGACTGGCGCGTGAGCCGGCGGTGACAAAGATCTTCTCGCCGTTAATGACGTACTCGTCACCGTCGGCAGTGGCGGTCGTGGACACCGCTGCCGAGTCTGACCCGAAGCTCGGTTCGGTAATGGCCATGGCCGCCCACACCTTGCCTAAGCGTTGTAGTTGCTCCTCGGTGGCCACGGCGGAGATCGCCGCGTTGCCCAAGCCCTGGTTGGGTACCGAGAGCATCATGGCCAGATCTCCCCAACTGGCTTCCAACGTCTGCAGCAGGGCGGTCATGTTGGCCCCATTGCGATTTGACTCATTGCTGGTTTTCTCGTCGCCGAGGGCGTCAGCGCCAGCGAAAGCAAATGATTCGGCAGCTCCCTCGAACAGCTTGATCAAAGTATCCAGTTCGACCGGGTAGGCATGCTCGTGGAGGTCGTACTTGCGCGCTATTGGCCGCATCATCTCCGCGCCGGCCTGATGAGTTTTGTGCATCACTTCATAGAGCTTGCGGGGCAGCTCCAAATTGATTGCCATGACCACACTTTCAGCTCAGCAGATTAGTGGATGAGTCATTCGATCTAGATGACCAGGACACCCTCGGCGACGCCGAGGACGCGAAGGTCGCGGTACCAACGTTCCACCGGGTGTTCTTTGGTGTAGCCGTGGCCACCGAGCAGTTGCACGCCGTCAAGGCCGATCTGCATACCCTTGTCGCTGCCGAGTCGTTTGGCCAAGGCGGCTTCACGGGCAAACGGTAGTCCTTGCTCGGCGCGAGAAGCCCCGCGCCAGGTGATTAACCGTAAGCCGTCTAGCTCGATAGCGATGTTGGCGCACATAAATGCCACAGCTTGGCGGTGGGCAATGGGCTCGCCAAAGGCGTGGCGTTCCTTGACATACGGTACGACGTAATCGAGTACCGCATGCGAAGTGCCTACTGCGAGCGCCGCCCAGCCGAGCCGAGCCAGTGCCATGGCTTCGGAATAGGTTTGGGCGGAATCGGTTTCGGTTGTTTCCTCCGCGCCGAGTCGGGCGGTTAAGGGTACGGACACGCGATTCAGTTCCACCCGGCCCAAGGCTGCCGCCCGCACACCCATGCTCGGATCGGGTGTCACGGTCAAACCGGCGCTGGCTGATTCGACGACGAACAGCGTCGGCCGGCCATTGAGTGAAGCGCCAATGACGAAGAGCTCGGCGTCGACGGCCGCCGGCACCAGCGACTTGATGCCGTCCAGTCGGTATCCGCCGGGTGTGCGGACAGCGGTGGTCTTGAGCATGGTGGGGTCGAATAGTGGTTGTGGTTCAGCAATTGCCACGCAGGCTTGCGGCACGTTCTGGCTGGAGAATTCCTTGAGGTAGGTAGCTTGCTGATCGGCACTACCCCAACGCGTGAGCGCTGCGGCCACCCCGCTGGGGGCCAGAATAGGCAACGCCAGTCCCATATCGCCGTACGCCAGTGCCTCGGCTACCAGCACGTTAGTCACACTGGCGTGGTGTTCGGCGATGCCGTCGAAATCCTCGGGAACGTTAAGCGTGGTAATGCCTAGTTCCGTTGCTTTGGCAATCAGGTCTTTTGGGTAACTGGCGGCCGCGTCGGCCGCTGCGGCCGCCGGCCGAAGGATCTCCTTGGCGAACTGATCGACGGTGTCGACGATGAGTTTCTGGTCGTCGTCGGGCGTCAGATCGAAGTAGTTCTTGCCGCTAATTTTCCGCCGGCTTGGTCCAGCTCGAAGGCTCTGGATTCGGGTGAATTGGCGGGTAGCCGCGCCAGCAACGGCGAAGCCTTTTTTGACCCCGTATTGCAATGTTCGGTTCAGGGGGTCTCGTAGATGATGTTTGTCGAGAAAATCCTGGCCGACGATCGGGGTGAGCAGCCCAATCGCGATGTCGAGGCCAGTTCTTTTGTATTTCTGCAGTCCGATAGCGGCGGTATTGCGGTCGTGAGATTTCCGCTGGTGGGGAGAAGAGCCGTTTGTTGCGGTATTGGGCATGTCGGCAGCCTTGGTTGTTACGGGCGATCCGGATCTCCTCTATCTTACTCGACAGTAAGATAGTTTTCTTGCCGGCTGAGTTCACGATGTAGACAACGTGGTCAGGACCGGTCGGTGCAGCGTCCCGTTGGTGGCAACGGCGCTGCCGCCATGCGGCCCTGGAGTGCCGTCAAGGCTGGTGAACTCCCCGCCCGCCTCGCGGACCAGAATGTCCAAGGCGGCCAGATCCCATACTGACACTTCTGGTTCGGCGGCAATGTCTACGGCGCCCTCAGCGACCAGGCAATAAGACCAGAAATCACCCAAGGCACGTACCCGCCACACGGTGTCGGTTAACTCCAGGAAATGTTCCCGCAAACCCCGTTGTGCCCACCCGGACAAGCTGGAAAACGACAAGCTTGCCGAACTTAGCTCTGCCACCGCCGATACCGACAATCGGCGCGGCGCTGCGTTGTTGACCGCGACGAATGCGCCCCGATTG
>JAIENC010000032.1 GCA_019751635.1 Mycobacteriaceae bacterium | reverse complement strand
TTGCACACATATGTGTGCAACGTAAAAGCGCATGCCAACTCCATTGCAGCCGGGAAGCCAGTTGGAAAAATCGACGAGTGCCATTACTACCGTGGTGTTTTTGGGTCCAATGTGGCGATGGTGCTGCGCCGCCTGCTGCGGTTGTGCGCACACTACTCCGGCAAACCGACAGTGATCTTCGCCAGTGCTACCACAGCATCCCCGGGTATAACGGCTGCCGCCCTGATTGGTCAGCCGGTGGAAGAAATCACCTCGGACGGCTCACCACAGGCTGCTCGCACGGTGGCATTGTGGGAACCCGCGCTACTGCCAAACCTGACCGGGGAAAACGGTGCACCGGTGCGGCGCTCCGCCGGCACGGAAGCAGCCCGCATCATGGCCGACCTGATCGCTGAAGGCGCACGAGTCCTCACCTTTGTTCGGTCGCGGCGCAGTGCGGAACTGACCGCCCTGAGCGCCCGACACCGGCTGGCCGAGATCGCCCCCAAACTCAGCGACAAGGTGGCTGCTTACCGCGCCGGCTATCTTGCCGAGGACCGCACGGCACTAGAACAAGCACTTGCCGAGGGCCAGCTGTTCGGTTTGGCGACGACTAACGCGTTGGAGTTAGGTGTCGACATCGCCGGGCTGGACGCTGTCATCATGGCCGGTTTTCCGGGAACAATCGCGTCTTTTTGGCAACAAGCCGGCCGATCCGGACGACGCGGCCAGCTCAGCCGTGGGGAGCGCGATGAAACCGGGCGAACCGACTCGCCACCGACCAACCTGGTGGTGTTGGTCGCCCGCGACGATCCGCTAGATACCTACCTGGTGCACCACCCCGCCGCGCTACTGAATAAGCCGATCGAGCAGGTGGTGATCGATCCCACCAATCCGCAGCTGCTCGAACACCAGCTGCTATGCGCGGCAGCCGAGTTACCCCTAGATGATGCGGAGATCCGAGATTTAGGCGCCACGAACGTGGCCCACAAGCTGGTTGACAACGGGCTGTTACGGCGCCGAGCCAGCAAATATTTTCCCGCTCCTGCGGTAGAACCCCATGCCGCGCTGGAGCTCCGAGGGGCAACGGGCGGCCAGATTGCCATCCTCGAAGCAGCGACCGGACGACTCCTGGGCAATGTCAGTGCCAGCCAAGCACCAGCATCGGTACACCCTGGCGCCGTCTATCTGCACCAAGGTGAGAGCTATCTCGTCGATGCACTGGATATCGACCAGAAGCTGGCTTTTGTGCACGCTGAGCAGCCCGATTATGCAACGTTCCCTCGGATACTCACCGACATTGCTGTCACCGGACCCGGCGAACTCTGCCAGCTCGGTCCTGTCACCCTTGGCCTGATTCCGGTGACCGTCACCAACCGAGTCACCGGCTACCTGCGCCGACGACTCAACGGAGAGGTGCTCGGCTTCGTCGATCTTGCGATGCCAGAGCACACCTTGGCTACCACCGCCGTGGTGTATACGGTCACCACCGATGCGTTAGACCAGGCCGGCATCGACGCATCCCGAATACCCGGGTCCTTGCACGCTGCCGAGCATGCGGCAATTGGGCTGCTGCCGCTGCTCGCCAGCTGCGATCGAAGCGACATCGGCGGAATATCCACCGCCATCGGGCCGGCTGCACTGGATCAGCAACCCAGCGTCTTTGTCTACGACGGCCACCCAGGCGGGGCAGGATTCGCTGAACGCGGCTTCCGCCAAGCAAGCATCTGGTTAAACGCGACCGTCGCCGCCACCGAATCCTGCGAATGCCCACAAGGATGCCCGTCATGCGTGCAGTCTCCGCAGTGCGGCAGCGGTAACGATCCCTTGGACAAGGCCGGCGCGATATGCGTGCTGCGCTTGGTGCTGGCCCAGTTCCAAAATCCTAGAGTCGGGGTGGCGGGATTCGAACCCACGGCCTCTTCGTCCCGAACGAAGCGCGCTACCAAGCTGCGCCACACCCCGTAAAGCCACGACAGCCTATCGCACCCGCCCGAACCCACAACGGCAGGTATCCGCATTGATCAGTGCGTCGACAGCGCCGGCTGCGATTGTCCTGGATGGCTCGTCGAACTCCGGTCGCCCGTCGGTGCGGCCACGAGCGTAAGCAGAGTGGCTTCCGGCCGGCAGCAGAACCGAAACGGTGCATAGGGCGACGTACCGATCCCCGCAGAGACATGCAACCGCAGGCGGGCGCCCCAGCGTGAGGCCCCTTTTGCCCGGGATCGGTCCAGGCCACAGTTAGTCACCAAAGCTCCATAGAACGGCAGGCATAGCTGACCGCCATGGGTATGGCCGGCCATCACCAAGTGATAACCGTCAGCGGCGAAACGGTCCAGAACCCGCGGCTCCGGCGAATGTGTAAGCCCGAGCCGCAGATTGGCCACGGGATTTACCGACCCGGCGATTGCCTCGTAGCGGTCGCGGTCAAGATGCGGATCATCCACCCCCGCCGCGGCAATGAGCAGACCTCCCACCTCTAATTCGCGGCGAGTATGCGTCAGATCCAACCACCCACGTTCGGTGAACGCCGCCCGCAGATCACGCCACGGCAGTGGTTCGCCGTGTAGCCGGCGACCTGGCTTAAACATATAGTTCAGCGGATTCTTCAGGCGAGGCTCGAAATAATCATTGCTGCCGAAGACGAACACACCCGGCCTCGATAGCAGCTCACCGAGCGTCTGGACCACCACCGGCACCGCCTTGGGATGGGCCAGATTGTCGCCGGTGTTGACCACTAAATCCGGCTCCCAACCCGCCAATTCTCTAAGCCAAGCCTGTTTACGTTGCTGACCAGGACGCATGTGAATGTCACTAATGTGCAGAACACGCAGCGGCGCGGAGCCCGGCGTCAAAACCGGCATAGTCACCTCGCGCACAACAAACGCATTGCGCTCGATCACCGCGGCATAACCCAGGCCAGCAGCGGCGCACCCACTCGCGAGCGCACCGACATGTTTGAGACCAATCCGGTACTGTTCGCGCGCGGGGAAGCGCCGTGCGAGCAGGTGTTCAGCGACATACATGCTGGTAGCCTACTGCGCGGCGGCATCCGACACCGCACTCGTGGGCGAGGAGAGCTACGGTCAGGGTTAATTAGGCGGCGGGGGCGCCAACAACGGAATGGTGATCGGCGGAAGACCGGGGATCTCAATAACTTGCGAGCCGACTTGGGGCGGCATTCCGGGCCAGTCCTGCGGCGCTGGAGCCGGTGGTATGCCATTGCTGATTTGGATTGTCACCACCGAACCCGGCAGCGTTTGACCGCTTGGCATAGTTCCCACCACCTCCCCAGATTTGGCACCGCTATTAATCCACGCGGGCGAATCGGCGACCTGAAAACCAGCGTCTTTCAGGCGCTGTTTTGCCTCGTTCACTTCCAAACCAGCAATGCTTGGCACCCGGGCCGCCGGTGAGCCATCAACGTAGCGGGGATCGGTCCGCGGCAGGTGCACGTCGCCGAAGTTGTTAGCGATCGGCTTGAGCGCGGTGAACCACGTGCGGGCCGGCTCATTACCGCCGAACAAGTCGCCATTGCCGCAATGACGCAGCGGGCTAGAACACAGATCCGACGGCGTGGTCGAGTCGTCATAAATATAGTTAGCTGCCGCATACCGGTTAGTGAAGCCCAGGAACCCGGAGGACCGATGAGCTTCCGTGGTACCCGTCTTGCCCGACATCGGCAGATCCCAACCAGCCGCACCGGCTGAACCTGAGGCGGTGCCACCACCCTGTGAATCTTTACTCAGCGCGTTGGCCAGGGTATTCGCCAAACCTTCGGGCACAACTTGATTGCAGGGCTGAGCGGTCACCGCAATTTCGTTACCGTTGCGGTCGATCAATTTGCCGATCGGATTTGGCGGGCACCAGACACCACCGGAAGCCAACGTGGCCGCGACATTGGACAACTCCAGTGCATTGACCTCAATAGGACCCAGCGTGAACGAACCGAGGTTCTGCCGTTTGACGAAATCGGCCAGGCTCTCGTCGTCATCGGGGTCATAGGCCCGAGCGGTTCCAGGATCGGTATAGGAACGCAGCCCGAGTTTCACCGCCATGTCCACCGTGCGCGCCACTCCAACCTGGGAGATCAGCTTGGCGAACGCGGTATTGGGCGAGGTCGCCAACGCTTCAGTCACGTTGAGCGGCGATCGGTAATTGCCGGCGTTCACCACACACCACGTTTCTTTAGGGCATCCTTTGGCCCCGCCGCTACCCATGCCTTTGGCCTGAAATTGGGGCGGAACCTGAAGTTCGGCATTGATGCCCATGCCCATGTCTAACGCTGCAGCGGTGGTGAAAATCTTAAAAATAGACCCAGCGCCATCTCCTACCAGGGAAAACGGCTGTGGCCGCATAGTTTCCCCGGCATCGGTATCTAACCCGTACCGACGATTACTCGCCATCGCCAGCACCTGATGGGCATCCTTGCCTGGCCGGATCACACTCATCACGCTGGAAATCCCCGCCAAATCCGGACTAGCGAACTTATCGATGGCCTCTTTGACATGCACTTGCACATCCGGGTCCAGGGTGGTGCGAATCACGTAGCCCCCCCTGGCCACTTGCTCTTTGCTCATCCCGGCTCGGGCCAGGTACTCCTGCACGTAATCGCAGAAGAAGGCGCGATCACCAGCAGCAATGCAACCCCGCGGTAGTTCTTTAGGCTGCGGCAAGATGCCCAACGGTTCGGCCTTAGCCGCGCGTAATGCGTCCGCTTCCGCCGGCAGATTTCCGATCATGGTGTCTAAGACGACGTTGCGACGGGCCAATGCACCTTCCGGATTGGTGTACGGGTTCAGCGCGCTAGTTGATTGCACTATGCCGGCGAGTAGTGCCGCCTGCTGCCAATTGAGATCAGAAGCGTTCACTCCAAAGTAGGTTTGGGCCGCATCTTGCACCCCGAAAGAATTGTTGCCAAACGACACTAAATTGAGGTAGCGAGTCAAAATCTCAGGTTTGCTGAAAGTCTTATCCAGGGTCAGCGCCATCCGGATCTCACGCAGCTTTCGCGCCGGGGTGGTTTCCACCGCAGCACGCTTCTCGGCATCGGTTTGGGCGGTGACTAACAGCTGATAATTCTTCACGTACTGCTGCTCAAGCGTCGATCCACCACGAGTATCGCGGTCCCCGGAGGCGTAGCCGGCTAGCCCGGTGAGGGTGCCTTTCCAATCCACGCCGTTGTGTTCAGCAAACCTTTTGTCTTCAATAGAAACGATCGCCAATTTCATGGTATTGGCAATTTTATTGCTCGGCACCTCGAATCGGCGCTGCGAATACAGCCACGCAATGGTGTTGCCTTTGGCGTCGACCATGGTCGTTACCGCCGGTACATCACCGGTAAGCAGCTGCGCCGAGCCATTGGCGACAACATCGGAGGCGCGGTTAGACATCAACCCCAGCCCGCCGGCCACGGGAAACATCAACGCGGTCACCAAGACGCTGGCCAGCAGACAGCAACCAACAAGCTTGAGAATGGCCAAACCCGTCTCCGGACGTTCCGACATAGCTCATACCCTATTCACTCGCAGCCGAAACCCTAGCCACCCACAGGCGGCCGCCCGAAGTAAAACCAGCATCGGACCGCCACCGGATTCTGCAACCAAAAACCTCTCAGAATCTCATCGCCAGGCCCCGCACAGCCTAACGACACGCCGTTCAAGAACTTCGCCAGCGTCGCAGTCCCGCGTTCTTCACCCGACCCTCACGGCCGGTCGGCATCAACCCCATCGAACAAGACTGGACGCGCGTCCCAAAATTGGCGTTATCAGACTGTTGCGTAATTGGCAGCTGACCACCTAAACTTAGACAGACAGTGAGATGCAGGTAACACCGATGTTGCGTAGATCGCAGGTGAGTCTGCACCAGGAGCCGGTGCCCGGAGGAGGAATCGTGGTGTCAGTCACACAGCCTGCGACAGGCGGAACCACTATGACAACAACGAGCAATACCACCATCACCACAACAACCAGCACCACCGCTGCGACAACAGGCAACCCCACGACCGCAGCAACAACCAGCGCTGCGATCACGGCGACAAACCACAGCCTGCTGCGTAGCGTCGACGTCGAATCCCGCATCGCCTGGGTATCTCGGGCGCTATGCCGGACCGCTGATCCCGACGAACTCTTCGTGCGTGGCGCCGCGCAACGTAAAGCCGCGGTGATTTGCCGGCATTGCCCGGTAATGATGGAGTGCGGTGCCGATGCATTGGACAACCGGGTCGAGTTTGGTGTCTGGGGCGGCATGACCGAACGCCAGCGGAGAGCCCTGCTCAAGCAGCACCCGGAAGTCACCTCGTGGTCGGAGTTTTTTGCTAACCAGCGCGATCACCACCGCACCGCAGTAAGTTAATTTACCCGGCGTCGGTGCCTTCTGCGGTCATCTGCTCAGCCAGGGCCCGCAGCGCCTCAAGGTCGGAGACATCAAACGGCAAGGACGGCACACCGATAATCGGTACGTGGGAATGCGCGCTGGTGAATCGGGACAACAACCGAATTTCCCGTTTAGCGGTCAGACCACGTTCAGCATGGATGCGCAACACCGCAGCCGTCAGCGACGCCTCCGGGGTGGCCTCAGCGGACTCACCTTCCAACGTTTCAACAGCATCGATAGCCCGCTCGATCGGCAACCCACACAACACGGGGTGCGTGCGATTCAGAATTAAGCCAGCTAACGGCATGCTTTCCTGCATCAGCCGATCAACGAAGAAGGCGGCCTCACGCAGCGCATCCGGCTCCGCCGCCGAGACCACAACGAACTGAGTGCCACGGCGCTGGAGAAGTTCATACGTGCGATCCGCTTTCTCCCGAAACCCGCCAAACGTGGCGTCGAGCGATTGGACGAACGCCGCCGCGTCAGCCAGCATCTGGGAGCCCAACACCGTAGATATCGCTTTGATCGCCAAACCCATGATGCTGGTGACCAGCCGGCCCACTCCTCGACTGGGCGCCAGCAACATGCGCCAGAGCCGGCTATCCATGAAGCTGCCCAACCTTTTGGGCGCATCCAAGAAGTCCAGCGCATTGCGCGACGGCGGAGTGTCCACCACAACGAGATCCCACCGGCCCTGGCTGAGCAGTTGCCCGAGCTTCTCCATCGCCATGTACTCCTGCGTTCCAGCCAGGGAGGTGGCGACAGTCTGATAGAACTGGTTGTCCAATATCGCTTGCGCCCGATTCGGTCCGGAATATTGGACCACCATCTCGTCGAACGTGCGACGCATGTCGAGCATCATCGCGTACAGCTCGCCGGGGACTTCTGTAGACAGCGGAACACGTTGCGGCGAGTTACCGAGTTCGTTAATGCCCAACGCTTGCGCCAACCGCTTGGCTGGGTCAATCGTCAAGACCACCACGGTCCGGCCGTATTCGGCGGCCCGCAGCGCCATCGCCGCCGCGGTAGTGGTCTTACCGACCCCTCCTGCACCACAACACACCACTACCCGGTTGGCGGGATCGGCCAAGATTGCTGCCACATCGAGGGTCGGCGGCTTGTGATGCATCGAGTCAGTCATCGAACCCCCTGCTCAGCAAGGAACTCGGCGAGCTCATAGAGGCTACCGAGGTCAACCCCGTCGGAGATGTTCGGCAGTTCCAGCCGCGGAACATCCAATTCATCGAGTTGCTCGGCAGTCTGTGTACGGGCGGCGACTCGGGCGGCATGCTCAATGGTCTGGGTCAACAGACCGGCGAAATCCGCGTCAGCCAGCGTGATCCCCGCCATGGCCAGTCCGGCACGCACTGCATCAGCATCGATATCTCCTTCGGCCGCCCGCGCCAGCTCGTCGGGCGCCAGGTGGGCCACGATATTACGGTTCACAATGACGCTGCCAACCGGCAGCTCCAGCTGCCTGAGCTCGTCGATTGCTTCTAGGGTTTCTTGCATCGGCAGGGCTTCGAGCAACGTCACCAGATGGATGGCGGTCTGGTCGGAGTGCAATAACTTCACCACCCCTTCAGCTTGCGAGTGCACGGGTCCGCCCTTGGCTAGATCCGATACCGCCCTGGTGACGTCTAGAAAGCGTCCGATCCGGCCGGTGGGAGGTGCATCGACGACCACCGCGTCGTAGACCGGGTTTCTCGCTCCCTTGGCTAGACGGATTACCGATTCTTTGATCTTGCCGGTAAGCAGGATGTCCCGAAGACCCGGCGCGATAGTCGTCGCGAATTCGACCGCTCCGATGCGACGCATTGCCCGACCCGCGATGCCGAGGTTATAGAACATATCGAGGTACTCCAAAAACGCGGCCTCGATATCAATCGCCAAGGCATTGACTTGGCCACCGCGCTCGGCGGTCGCGATCTTTATTTCCTGATACGGCAGCGGAGGAACGTCGAATAGCTGGGCAATTCCTTGCCGCGCTTCAACTTCGACAAGCAGAACCTTGCGCCCTTCCGACGCCAGGGCCAGCGCCAGCGCTGCCGCAACGGTTGACTTCCCCGTGCCCCCTTTGCCGGTGACGAAATGTAACCGGGCTTTCGACAAGCGTGACGGCCAGCCGATGGAACTAACTCCGCTTTGTGTGGTTGCCACCCAGGCATGCTAAGGCCCGCGAGCAAACCGATAAACTCGCGCCCATGACTCAACCCACTGCCTGGGAGTACGCCACGGTCCCCTTGCTTACCCACGCCACCAAACAGATCCTCGACCAATGGGGCGCTGACTGCTGGGAGTTGGTTGCGGTCCTCCCCGGGCCCACTGGTGAACAGCACGTCGCCTATCTCAAGCGTCCGAAGTAGCCGGCAGAGACCGCAACAAAAAGCAAGAAGGTGAACACTATGGCCGCTTCGGCCCGCCTCACCCAACTCGGTATAACGCTTCCGCACGTGGTGACGCCGTTGGCTTCCTATGTCCCTGCCGTGCGCACTGGCAACTTGGTGTACACCTCCGGTCAACTGCCTATGGAGGACGGCAAGCTGGCGCGAGCCGGCAAAGTGGGCGCCGAGATCAGCCCGGAGCAGGGAAACGCTCTGGCCCGGACCTGCGCCCTCAATGCACTGGCCGCAGTTGATGCACTAGTGGGCATTGACGCCGTGATCCGGGTGGTTAAAGTTGTCGGATTCGTCGCTTCAGCACCGGGTTTTCACGGACAGCCTGCTGTTGTCAATGGCGCCTCTGAACTGCTTGTTGAGGTGTTCGCAGAGCACGGCGCGCATGCCCGCTCCGCGGTGGGCGTAGCCGAATTACCGCTGAACGCACCGGTAGAAGTCGAATTGATCGTGGAGGTCGGCGCACCGGCATGACCGGGCCTGAGTTCTTAGCACACCCCGCGTATGGCCGGTTGCGCACAGTCACCGCGACCGCGTCAGTGCTATTGGCCGACAATCCCGGATTGATGACTCTCGACGGTACTAATACTTGGGTGTTGTCCGGCCCGGGCAGCGACGAAAAAATAGTTGTCGATCCCGGGCCCCTCGATGATGAACATGTCGCGCGGATCGCCGAGTTGGGCCGTATCGCACTGGTGCTCATCAGCCACCGGCACGGCGACCACATCGGGGGCATGGACAAGTTGGTTGAGTTGACCGATGCCCCGGTGCGCGCCGCTGACCCGCAATTCTTGCGCGCAAGCACGGCGCCCCTGACCGACCAAGAGGTGATCGAGGTCGCCGGGCTACGACTCGTGGTACTGAGCACCCCTGGCCACACCGCTGATTCACTATCGTTCGTGCTCGACGACGCAGTTCTGACCGCCGATACGGTGCTGGGCCGGGGTACCACCGTCATCGACAAGGATGATGGCTGCCTGGCCGACTACCTGAAATCACTGACTAGGTTGCAGAGCCTAGGCCGACGCATGGTGCTGCCTGGCCATGGCCCAGAGCTACCTGATGTATACACCGCCACCACCGGATACTTGGCGCATCGCGAGCAGCGACTCAATCAGGTGCGCTCCGCACTGACCGATCTCGGCGCCGACGCCACCGCACGCCAGATCGTCGAATACGTCTATACCGACGTCGAGGAACAGCTCTGGGCCGCCGCTGAATGGTCGGTCCAGGCCCAGCTGGACTACCTACGGCAATGAATCAAAAGCCCCGCGCAGCACACTATCGGCATGTAGAACCACGGAAAGCGAGAGTCGGTGAGCCCAACCAGCAGGACCAGTGGTCGCGAGCGCCTGCTTGCGGCAGCTGAAGTCGCGTTTAGGGAACGCGGGTACGTTTCTGTCTCGATGCAGGAAATCGCCGAGGCAGCTGGCGTCACCAAAGGTGCCCCCTATCATCATTTCGCCGATAAGGAACAGCTTCTTGCCGAAGTCTTTGTGCGGGTGATGGAGCGTCAGCAGCAGGTCGCCGCCA
Organism: Mycobacteriaceae bacterium; assembly: GCA_019751635.1. Lineage (GTDB taxonomy): Bacteria > Actinomycetota > Actinomycetes > Mycobacteriales > Mycobacteriaceae > Mycobacterium. Next base: position 4,850 of record JAIENC010000032.1, on the reverse strand, counting down.
ATATCATGGCCCAAGAGGCTCCGCTGCGCGAACGTCTGATCAAGGTAGTCGACTATCTGCTGACGGCAGCAGGATCGGAGTTAGCACGCCTGCCGGGCGAAGTGATGCAGCATATCGCCCCAGGCCGGCTGACCAAGCTACGCGCGGGTATCACATCGCCGGTCAGAATCTTCGAGTTAGCATTCGAGCGATGTCGGGACGATCTGGGTGGTGCTCCCGCGGGGCCAGCAGCCCAATTGTTTGTCGCCCTCGTGCTCGGTCACATTCACTTGATGAACTTGCGCAACGTCCTCGACGTCGAGTCCGCGGGAGAGCCCGTGAGTGCTGCACGAATTGTTGGCGCCTTCACGGCCGCCTTATCTCAGTATCGACCTGACCGAGAACCGGACTCAGCAGACATTACTCAGTGACGCATCCGGTTGAAGGCCACTAGTGCGGTTTGGCGCCACTCGACCGCACTAGTGGCCATTTTCATTAGCTATCAGCAAGAGCTCGATGCAATTTTTGCCGGCCGCCCTGAACCGCAGAGCGGATACTCGACTTCGCATCAATAACTTGTTGTTTCTGCTCATCGGTGCCCGTGTGCTGGATTGCAGTGGCCAGTCCCGCGAACTCAAATAGCTCTCGCTGAAAGTCCATGGCTTCAGCGAACGGGGCAACGCGTATCAGTAACGCCTGAGCGGTTTCGCTGCTGATGCCGTGGCAACTAAGCAGGCTATGGCCCAGTTCAGTCAGGGTCGCTACGCCGTCGTGGACAGTTACCACATCACGCCCCGCAAGCAGCCCTAGCGCCAATTCGACGGCTTCCCGTGGAGGCTGCAGAATTCCATCGGTAGCCGCCGAAACACGCTGCACGATCAGCGCGGCATCGGCCGGCCCCGGCAACAGCATCGCGGCGGTACCCATGATGGCTGGCGGCGGAAGTATGCCCCAGCCAGGTCCGCCGCCCATGCCGCACGGAGGGGCGCCGGCACCAAAGTTCGGCCCACCTAAGGCAAAGGGGGATACGCCGGGCCCGAAACCAGGTCCCCCGATTATCGGCCAGGAATCTGCCCCAAAGGGACTGAGCGCGCCAAAGAATCCAATCATTTTTTGTTCCTTCCCTGTTTGCCATCGCGGCCCCTTGCCCGGGGCGGACAAAATTGAGCATACACAAATTGAGTGAACGTTCAATCAATTTAACGCAGAGATTTATGCCGCGTTGGCACCGTCGAGGAACAGCTCTGGGCCGCCGCTGAATGGTCGGTCCAGGCCCAGCTGGACTACCTACGGCGCGATTGTTGATACCGCAAAAAACTCGAGGAACTCACGCAAAGAGCCGGCTAACTACCGCTCATCGGGCCCGTCGAGCCAGCCTTTCGGAGTCCGAGATCAGCACACTCTTACCCTCCAGGCGGATCCACCCGCGATGGGCGAAATCAGCCAGCGCCTTGTTCACCGTCTCTCGGGAAGCGCCCACCAGCTGAGCGATCTCCTCCTGGGTGAGATCGTGGGTGACCCGCATCGCGCCGCCTTCTTGGGTCCCAAAACGCTGGGCCAGCTGCAACAGCTGCTTGGCTACCCGCCCAGGAACATCGGTGAAGATCAGGTCAGCCAAGTTGTTGTTCGTACGTCGCAACCGACGAGCCAGCACACGCAACAGCTGCTCAGCGATTTCGGGGCGATTGGCGATCCAGGCACGCAAGGCATCCCGGTCCATCGATACCGCACGCACGTCAGTGATCGTCGTCGCGCTGGAGGTTCGAGGGCCGGGATCGAAAATCGACAACTCACCGAACATGTCCGAGGGCCCCATGATGGTCAGCAGATTCTCGCGACCGTCTGATGCCCGACGACCAATTTTGACCTTGCCGGCCAGGATGATGTAGAGCCGATCGCCAGGCTCGCCTTCCGCGAAGATCGTGTGTCCCCGCGGAAAGTCGACGGGCTGCAGCTGCCTGGTCAGCGCGGCGATAGCGCTGGGCTCAACCCCTTGGAAGATTCCGGCCCTTGCCAGGATCTCGTCCACATTGCCCCTTCAGCTCTTCTTATACCCTGTACACGCGAATCAATTGCCTTGCAGCATGCGCATTCACCGACCACGTACGTGGCCAGTGCACGAGTCTAACGACAGGCCTATCAAACCCGATGGGGCAACGCTACACATGATTGACGTGTCGAGTCGGCTTAACTGGAGAACTCGCCAGAGAGTGCGTATTCGGCCTGGTCGGCAATCCCCGTTCGACAGCATCGTTGAAGACCGAGACCAGAAACGGGGCGGCATGATGTTTACCGGTGGAGGCCCCCACTGCTCGAACATCCCGGGGCGTCTGAATCCGATGTCCGTTCCGCCAGTCCACCGCCGGCGGCATGCCCTGATCAGTCACTGGACGCTGGGCGCGGTGGAGAAACTCGGCAACGTCAGTAACCGTGACCGTGTCGTGGCCTAGCCATATTTCCAGCCGTCCAAGACCGACCGTCGCCAAGATCAGCAACATCGGCACAAAGGCCACAAACAACCCTGCCACAGCGGTCAAGTAAACACGGCCAAGGTCTCGAGAAGATCACAGATCACCTACTCTATCGAGGTGACAGTGGGTAAGCAGGCTCGGCGGAACGCGGCTAGCACGGCCACGGCCGGCCGCTGGTCCAGCGAAACCCCGCTCGCGTTGATTCGGCGCGCCCGCCGGATGAATCGAACACTGGCGAAAGCATTTCCGCACGTCTATTGCGAACTAGACTTCACTACGCCGCTTGAGCTCGCGGTAGCCACCATTTTGTCAGCGCAAAGCACCGACAAGCGGGTCAACATGACAACACCGGCTTTGTTCGCCCGCTATCGCACCGCACTGGACTACGCGCAAGCCGATCGCACCGAACTAGAAGAACTCATCCACCCGACCGGTTTCTACCGCAACAAAGCAGCAGCGCTGATCGGGCTCGGGCAGGCCTTGATCGAACGGTTTACCGGCGAGGTGCCGGCTACCATGGCCGAACTAGTGACGCTTCCTGGGGTGGGCCGGAAAACCGCCAACGTCATCTTAGGAAATGCGTTTGGCGTCCCGGGCATCACCGTCGACACGCACTTCCTGCGCCTGACGCAACGATGGCGGTGGACGGAGCACAAGGACCCGGTCAAGGTCGAACACGCGGTCGGCGAACTGATCGAACGCAGCCAGTGGACGCTGCTCAGCCACCGGGTCATCTTCCACGGCCGCCGGGTATGCCATGCCCGTAAACCAGCCTGCGGGGTCTGCGTGCTGGCCAAAGACTGCCCCTCTTTCGGGACCGGCCCCACTGAACCGTTGATCGCTGCCGCCCTCGTCCAAGGCCCGGAAACCGAACATCTGCTGGCCTTGGCCGGCCTTTAGCAACGCAACCCCACCAACAACCCGTCCGGAGTGCAATGAAGGCTTCCACCCGCCGGCGAACTGGCTGGACGGTGGTCGTACTCGCAGTGGTGGCGCTGCTGATTGCCGCCTTGGTGACCCAGCTGCGCGACCCCTCCCCTGGCTCAACCGAAACACTGCGGGACATCACCGACCGTGAACATCGTGAGGTCGACACCGCAGCAGCCCTCGCCGCGCCCCGTAGACAGGCCAACCTGCCACCGTGTCCCGCCGCTGATGGCGCCGAGACAGCACCGCGACCCACCGCACTCCAGGCCGTGCTGGTGGAATGCGCGGCGGACGGTTCAACGGTCGACGCGAGGCAGGCACTGCGCGGGCATCCCGTGGTGCTCAATTTCTGGGCGTACTGGTGCGCGCCCTGCGCCGCGGAACTCCCGGCATTGGCCGAATATCAACGCCGAGTCGGATCCGCGGTGCTGGTGGTGACAGTGCATCAGGACGAAAACGAAGCAGCGGCCTTGCTGCGGCTGGCGCAACTCGGGGTGCGACTACCGACCTGGCAGGACGGCCGTCGTCGGGTGGCGGCCGCACTGCGAGTTCCCAATGTGATGCCCACGACCGTAGTGCTGTACCCGGACGGTAGCGTTGCGCAGACCCTGCCACGCGCTTTCACCAGTGCCGAGGAGATCACCGCAGCAATCGGCTCAGCCTGGCAATAATGCGCGACCTGCCCGAAGGGAGATTCCGGTGGCTGCTGGGGGCACTCCCCTGTGGAGCGGGGACCCCTGCCAGCCAGGAGAAACGATTCCACTCACCCCTGACCTCGGGCCGGCCTGGTTGCGTCCACTCATCGACAACGTTGACCATGTGCCGGACGCTGCTCGCCGCCGCCTGCCGGCCCAGGTGTTGGCATTAGTGACCGCAGCCACGGCAACACCGCTGCCGAACGGACGAGACGCTGCGGTGTTAGTGCTGTTTTCCGGACCGGCCGCTGGGCCAGCCGGCGGCCGTGTCCCGGATGAGGCCGACCTGCTGCTGACCGTGCGGGCCGCCACCCTGCGCCACCACGCCGGACAAGCCGCATTCCCGGGTGGGGCATCAGATCCTTCCGATGCCGGGCCGGTGGTTACCGCCCTGCGGGAAGCTCACGAAGAGACCGGCCTAGATCCCCGTCGGTTGCATCCACTGGCCACCTTGGAGCGAACATTTATCGCACCGTCACGGTTTCATGTTGTTCCGGTGCTGGCCTATTCGCCCGACCCCGGGCCGGTGGCGGTGATCAATGAGGCGGAAACCGCGAAGGTAGCGCGGGTGCCCTTACGGGCCTTCATCAATCCTGCCAACCGGTTAATGGTGTACCGGAGACCACACCGGGATTTTGCCGGGCCGGCGTTTCTGCTCAACGAGATGCTGGTTTGGGGATTCACTGGTCAAGTGATTTCAGCGATGCTGGACGTCGCTGGCTGGGTCCAGCCCTGGGACACCAACGACGTCCGAGAACTCGACGAGGCGATGGCGCTA
>JAIENC010000080.1 GCA_019751635.1 Mycobacteriaceae bacterium | reverse complement strand
CCTGTCCGCGAATTCGTTGGGGTCAAGTGGCTGCCCCTCTTCGATGGCGACGTGACTGCCGGGGCCAGCGAGTTGGTTAATACCCGTGAATAGCTGCTGTTGCGCGACGGCCGGCAGATAGACCAACAGACCCTCGACAATCCACGCCGATGGCTTGTCCGCATCAAAGCCGTTGCCCCGCAATGCTTGCGGCCAGTCTTGACGTAGGTCAACGGCGATCTCGCGACGCTCAGCTTGGGGCTGGGCGCCCTGGCGGGTGAGCACTTCACGCTTGAAATCGAGTACTTGTGGGCGGTCCAGTTCAAAAATCGTCGTCCCCACCGGCCACGACAACCGGTAGGCGCGGGAATCAAGCCCCGCAGCCAAGATGACTATCTGTCGCACATCCGCCTCAGCAGCCCGCCGAAAATAGTTGTCGAAATACCTGGTCCGGGCTCCCTGGAAAGAAATGAAAGGGGCGCCAAAATCATTGCTCTTCAGCAGATGATCGGGATACTCGCCGGCTACGACCTCAGCCCAAGAACCGCCCACCGCGTTACAAAACACCTCGGCATAGGGGTCGCTAGCTAGCGGGTCGGGTTTCTGCGCCTCCAATGCGCGGGCAGCCGCAACCAACAATGCGGTAGAACCAACACTGGTGGTGATGTCCCAACTATCTCCTTCGCTTCGCACTCGACCGACCTTACGCCGATCCGCTTGGCCCGTCTGGGTCCCAGGTACCGGGCAACATCGGCGTCGTAGGCCCGCCACCAAAGTCGTCACCAGTCATCGTGGTTAAACCGGCCACCACAACGACCTCATCTTTATGGATCGTGCCGGCAAATCCGAGGTCGCCAGCGACCCGATCAGAGGCCACAGTTGAGCTGGCCGGTGGTGGATCCGAAGGGCTGCGCCAATCTGGATCTACCGCAACATTCATGTCGACATACTCATCGCCATAACCGGGCCGCGTCGCACGGCGACGCCGCCTGGATCGAGTCCGTTCTCTTGCTGCGGCGACCGCAGCCGCAGCTACCGCATCCGGCTCCGGCGCCTTGCGTTGCGCACGAGCAGCCGCGCTGGTTTGCATCCCTGAGCCGTGCCCAATCCCCGGCGGGCCAACTAGGTAAGGAAAGCCGAAACCGGTGCCACCGGCTAGCGGTGGAGGCGCCGGCGCGACACCGGCCGAGGCACTGATCACCGCCGCCGGCGCGGGAGCGGTGACCGAGGCAGAGACCACAGTCGCGGTCGAGATCGTCGGGGCGATCCCGACCGCGGGCAACACCGCGGGGACTGCCGCAACGGGCACCAGCTCCGGGACGACGGCCGCCGCCGGATGCATTCCGGCCAGCCCAGCAAAGCCAGACACCGATCCCAGACCGGAGACGAGCGGAGCGAGCCCAACGAACATGCCCGGATTTGACGCCAGATAGCTAACGGCTTCGAGGATGTGCGTTGGCCAGTCGAATAGCGCAAGCTCAACCAGGAACTGGACCGCAAACACTGGGTCTTCCCTGAGGTAGACGCCAAACTGTTCGAAGTCTTGGAAGATCTCCAGTCCTCGAACAAGCCACCAAATCGGTTGGCCGGGGCTTACATAGGCGTCGTATTCGATACCGTTCACCGTTCCCTCGACGGGATCCCAGAGCACACGTCCACCGGTGACCAACGCCAAAATCTTCGCGATGAAATCATCTAATGGGCCGGCCGCATGCTCGTGATCATGATCGTGTTCACCGGCTTGGTCCGCGGTCCCCCCGAGGGCATTCTTGAGAATCGGCGGCACCGCGGGATTGCTATGCAGCGACGCCACTAGTAATGCAGCGTCCCCCTGACCTTGATAAAGCGCCATGGTGACAGCGGCTTGAATCCACATCTGCACATACTCAATTTCGTTGAGCGCAATCGGAATTGTGTTGAGCCCAAAGAAATTGGTTGCCACCAAGGCGCCGTGAATGGCATGGTTGGCCGCTAACTGGGGCAGGGTTGGCATGGCGGTCAACGCGCCGCCGTAGGCCACAGCGGCGGCCTCATGCTGGACGGCCATCTCCGCGCTATTCTGGCTGGCCTGCGTCAGCCAGACCAGATACGGGCCATAAGCCGCAACAAACGCATCCGCGCTGGACCCCTCCCAGGCCCCGCCCTGCACATCAGCCAGTACCACACTGAGTTCTTGCGCTAGCGCAGCGTACTCAGCGCTCAACGCATTCCATCCGCCCGCCGCGGTAAGCAGCGAACCCGGACCGGGACCGCTACTGAGCAACGCCGAATGCAGCTCCGGCGGGGAGGCCATCCAGATTGGTACCGTCATCGCCGATCAGCCAGAAGTAACTATGCGGCGGCGTGAACCGCCAACAAGCCGCGGGTAGCCGCGGGCAGCAGCGGGCATGGTCATAACGGACACTTCCTCGGCTGGGCAGTTGCACCGAACGGCCCAAGCTTACTGAACATGATTGTCGTTAACAACGCCAACTGGCGCCCGGGCTAGAGCAGTGGCCGCTTCTTGGCGATCCGCCGATCCAGGTCCCACAGCAACACGTTGAACGGGAACCGGCGGACGAACCCCGGCAGCGCGTTGTTGACTTGCCTGATCACCGTCATCAACCGATCAAAGCGCCGTTGCTCGGCTGTACCCCATGCCAACCGCATCTCGTCGCGGAACCGTTGCGGAAGAAAGCCGGTGGTGATGAGGAGTGCGATGCGCTCGACAGCCCGACGCAGTGGACCCGGAAGGGGCACCCGCAGCACCCGAGCCGCCGCGATAGGAGCTAGATAGTCACGAACGGCGTCGTCGAGGTGCACCGTTGCTAATGAATCCTGCCAATACCGGTCGAAAGCGATCCGGTCTGGCGGCCACATATCGGGCGGTACCTGCAGCGTGGTAGCCAGCGTCATGCCCTCGCGGTAGTGCCGGTCAGCTTCCTCGTCGGCCATCTCACCGACGAATATGCGCTGGACGTCAACCGCGCCTTTGTACAGACACGCCCCCACCCATAGCTGCAAGACAGGATCGAAGGCCCGATAGCGCACCGGGCTTTGCGGCGTGGCATACACCTGTGCATGCACGCGGTTCACCGCGTGACGGAAAGCTGCTTTCTGTGCCGCACTACCGGCAGTAGCCACCGCGAGATAGGTAAAGGTGGTGCGGGCCCGTTTAATCGGATGCCGGTCAAGACGCCCACTCTCGACACGGCTCTCCAGTACGCCGTAACCCACACCCGGCTGAGCCAGCTGCATGACCACATTGGCCGGGCCAGCGAGCAAGGCCACGCCCATCAGACCGCTACCGATGGTGACTCGCCTACGGGCTACTCGCCGGCTCCGGTCAGGCGGGCCAGCAATCGCCCGCTCAACGATGATGGCAGGATCGCTCGTCACCTGATCACCTGACCCACTCGTGAGCCAGACACCCAACCACCCTGGTTCATTTCCTAGCCCAGATCTGCACGTGAATCTAACATCTAGTTCGACTGTGCTCTAGGGACTTGCCGGGGAGTGCAAGGCCCCATCACGATGACGGGAGTCGATCATGACCCGGGATGCTTGCCCGCCGGGAGTGACCCGCGAATTCGTTGGGCTGCCATCACCGACCGCGCGACGCACCGCCACGGGCGGACATCCTTGTCAGGGGTTGTATCACCGCGGCTTGGGCCGCAAGCCGAAGGTGGCCGTTATTGCTACCCACTATCAAGTCGACTTCTCCGAACATTATCTCGCCGACTACTTAGCTACCCGCGGCATTGGCTTCTTAGGGTGGAACACCAGATTCCGCGGTGGTGAAAGCAGTTTCCTGCTTGATCATGCGCTAGTCGATATTGGCGTCGGGGTGCATTGGCTGCGTGAGATCAAGAACATGGAAACCGTTGTGTTATTGGGCAATGCCGGCGGCGGCTCATTAATGGCCGCTTACCAGTCGCAAGCCGTCGACCCGAACGTGCTGCCGCTGGCGGGCATGCGGCCCGCGGTCGGGCTGACCGGGCTACCGCCCGCCGACGGCTACATTGCCAGTGCCGCGCATCCCGGGCGTCCCGATGTCCTGACCGCGTGGATGGATGCCGCCGTTCTCGACGAGAACAATCCGGTCTCCACCGATGACGAGCTAGACCTGTTCAATGGCTGCAACGGTCCACCTTTCTCCGCGGATTTCGTCGAACGCTATCGGTCAGCGCAAGTAGCGCGTAATAACGCGATTACTGACTGGGCCGAGACAGAGCTGAAACGCATTCGCACCGCGGGGTTTTGCGATCGACCGTTCACCGTCATGCGGACCTGGGCTGATCCTCGCATGGTTGATCCCAGCATTGAACCCACAAAACGCCAACCCAACTTGTGCTATGCCGGTACGCCCGCCCATGCCAATCGCTCCGCGCAAGGTATCGCCGCAACCTGCACCTTGCGTACCTGGCTGGGCATGTGGAGCCTGCGGGTGGCGCAAACCCGGGCCGAACCACATCTGGCCCGCATCACCTGCCCGGCATTAGTGATTAACGCCGAGGCCGATACCGGAGTATTTCCCTCCGACGCCCAACGTATCTATGACGCACTGGCCAGCACTGACAAAACCCAGGTATCGATTAATGCCGACCACTACTTCACCACCCCCGGCGCGCGTAGTGAACAGGCCGACATTATTGCTCAGTGGATCGCTAAACGGTGGCGGTGAAAGTTTCTTTAGTCACCTAAATCGGCCAATCGCCTGGTTGTTAGATTAACCACTGCGTGACCAATGCTGCATCGGGAGATTTTCCCAAAACCGCGGCTCAACGCAGGAGAAAGGCTAGCCATGGCGATCGCAATCACTCCTGAGCATCGAGAACTGGCCGATTCGGTGCGGTCTCTGGTGATGCGGGTCGCGCCGGCAGAGGTGCTGCATGCCGCCTTGGAAACCCCGATCCCCAATCCCCCACCTTATTGGCAGGCGGCAGCCGAACAAGGCCTACCCGGTGTGCATCTACCTGAATCCGTGGGCGGACAGGGTTTCGGGATCCTAGAGCTTGCGGTGGTGCTGGCCGAGTTCGGCTATGGCGCGATGCCAGGCCCGTTTGTACCGTCGGCGATTGCCAGCGCGTTGATCGCGGCGCATGACCCACACGCCACGCTGCTTGCCCAGCTCGCTTCTGGCGCTGTGATCGCCAGTTATGCAAGGGATTCCACGTTAGTGGCTACCCGGCGCGGTACTGAATTGATCATCCGCGGTGAAGCCAGGTCGGTACCCGCGGCAGCTCAAGCCGGACTGCTGGTACTGCCGGTGGCCATCGATAGCGGCAAGGAATGGGTGGTGCTGCCCGCCGATCAGCTCGAGATCGAGCCGGTCCGAAGCCTGGACCCGCTGCGGCCGATCGCCCATGTCCGGTGCCACGGAATCCCGGTCGGCAACGACGCTGCGCTCAGTACGTTGACCATGGCCGCGGCCCAAGCACTGATTTCTACCTTGCTGGCCGCGGAGGCGGTTGGGGTGGCCCGCTGGGCCACCGATGCGGCAGCGGAGTACGCCAAGATCCGCGAGCAGTTCGGCCGGCCAATCGGACAGTTCCAAGCCATCAAGCACAAGTGCGCGGAGATGGTGGCGGACACCGAGCGGGCTACCGCTGCGGTGTGGGATGCGGCCCGCGCGATCGACGCGGCTCAGCACAGTGGCTGGGAGAGCGAAGCTGCCCGGGCTGGGGTTGAGTTTGCCGCCGCAGTAGCGGCGACGCTAGCCCCTGCCGCAGCCCAGCGCTGCACGCAAGACTGCATCCAGGTACACGGCGGTATTGGTTTCACCTGGGAGCATGACACCAATGTGTACTATCGCCGGGCTTTGCTGCTGGCTGCCTGCTTTGGCCGCAGCTCCCAATACCCGCAGCGGGTAGTGGATACCGCGACCAGTACTGGCATGCGTCGGGTCGATATCGACCTGCATCCCGACACTGAACAGCTGCGGTCCGAGATCCGCGCCGAGGTGGCCGCGCTCAAAGCGATGCCCCGCCCAGAACGTACAGTCGCTATCGCCGAAGGCGGATGGGTATTGCCGTACCTGCCTACGCCGTGGGGTCGGGCGGCAAGCCCGGTAGAGCAGGTCATCATCGCGCAGGAATTCACCACCGAGCGGGTCCGGCGACCATCACTAGGCATTGCCGCGTGGGTAATTCCGTCGATCGTGGCGTACGGCACCAAGGAACAGAAACACCAATTCCTGCCACCCACATTTCGCGGTGATATCACCTGGTGCCAGCTGTTCTCTGAACCGGGAGCAGGCTCAGATCTGGCTTCCTTGACAACCAAGGCCACTAAAGTCGACGGCGGCTGGCGTATCACTGGCCAGAAGATCTGGACCACCTTCGCGCAGTATTCACAGTGGGGTGCGCTACTGGCGCGAACTGACCCCAGCGCCCCTAAACATGACGGCATCACCTACTTCCTGTTGGACATGAAAACTGAAGGGGTGCAAGTTCGGCCGCTACGCGAGCTCACCGGCAACGCGATGTTCAACACGGTCTACATCGATGACGTTTTTGTACCGGACAAGTTCGTCTTGGGTGACGTGAACCGGGGCTGGGAAGTCAGCCGCAACACCTTGACCGCCGAACGGGTATCAATCGGCAGTAGCGAAGCCAGTTTTCTGCCCACCTTGGACGAATTTGTGGCATTCGTTCGCGACAACCGCTCGTCAGGCCAGTTTGATCAAGTCGCTCAGAACCGTGCCGGAAAATTGATCGCCGAAGGTCACGCCACTCGGCTACTGAATTTGCGTTCCACGCTGTTGACTCTGGCCGGCGGGGCGGGGCCGGCAGCAGCCATGCCGTCAGCGGCCATCTCCAAGCTGCTCTCTATGCGCACCGGCCAGGGCTACGCCGAGTTCGCAACGTCCACCTTCGGCGCCGATGCCGCGATCGGCGACACCGAACAGCTGGCCGGCAAGTGGAGCGAATATCTGCTGGCCAGCCGGGCAACCACAATCTACGGGGGGACCTCAGAGGTGCAACTCAATATCATCGCCGAACGGCTGCTGGGCCTGCCCCGCGACCCGTAAGGGTTATCTTTGCCGAGCAGACGTGAAAGCCCCCGACACGCTCGGCGTGTCGGGGGCTTTCACGTCTGCTCGGCAAAGAACTAGAGCTTGCGCAGTTCGCGTTTGAGGATTTTGCCGGTCGGATTACGCGGCAGCTCATCGAGGAAGAGCACTTCACGCGGCACCTTGTAGCGGGCCAGGTGCTCACGGACATAGACCTTGATGGCTTCCTCGTCGATGGCCGCATCTGGCTTTTTGACCACAAAAGCACGCAGCCGAGCGCCCCATTCCTGGTCCTCGACACCAATAGCAGTGGCTTCGATGACATCGGGATGGCCGCTGATGAGATCCTCGACTTCGGCGGGAAAGACGTTCTCCCCGCCAGAGACAATCATCTCGTCATCGCGGCCGCTGACATACAGCAAACCGTTCTCATCGAAATAGCCAACATCACCCGACGACAGCAAGCCATTGATGATCTGCTTACCGCCACCACCGGTGTAACCGTGGAACGGAAAAGTGGTGCCGACAAAGATGCGCCCAACCTCGCCGCGCGGCACCTCGTGGCCGTTGTCGTCGAAGATCTTGACCTTGACACCAGCCACCACCGGCCCCACCGTCGCTGGATTAAACATCAGGTCCTTCGGGCTGGCGATGGTCGCAAAGGAAACCTCGGTGGAACCGTACATGTTGTAGACCACCGGACCGAGATCTTTAAGCGCCCGGCTAGCAAGGTCAGCACCTAACTGTGAGCCGGAGACAAACACAATCCGCAAACTCGACAAATCCGGCCGAGAACCCGACTCAGCTTGGATTTTGTCTAGCGCGTCTAGGGTGCGTGACAGCATCACGGGGACCACAACAATACCGTTTACCTGGTATTTCTCGATGTCGGCTAGCACGGTGGCCGGCTTGAACCGGCGGCGCAGCACCAATGTCGAACCCAAAAACATCGCCAAGGTAGCGCCCATATAGCCCAAGGCGTGAAACATCGGCGACGGCAGTAAGGTCACTTCGCCCGCCTTGAACGGCACGTGTGCCAGAATCCCGCCGACCGGCGCCAAGCTTGGTGGAGTGCTGCGGTTGGCGCCCTTCGGGGTTCCGGTGGTGCCACTGGTCAAAATAATGATCGCCGCATGCTTAGCGGCTTTAGGCGCCGGCGCCTCGCTGCTGCGGGCAATCAAGTCGGCTAACGTCTCGTCGGTGCTGCCCGAAGGCTGGTCGGAGTCGGGGTTGACACCCAACGCCCGCAGCTTGCCTAGCGGCGGTTCAGCCGCGCTGACCGCAGCGGTGTACTCGTCGTCATAGATGATCAGCTGGGCGCCCTCACGTTCGGCTACCTCTTTGATTTGAGGTCCAGCGAACTCGCTGTTAAGCAGGATGATTCGGGCACCGACTCGAGCGCAACCAAAGTTGGCGATCAGAAACCAGCGGTGGTTACGAGCCAGAATGGCCACCCCGTCCCCAGCACGCACCCCCTGCGCAAGAAGGCCGTGCGCTACCGCATTGGCGGCATTATCGAGTTCTTGGTAGGTCAATGAACCTTCGTCATCGATGATCGCTACCCGGTTAGGGGTGCGCCGGGCCACCACTGAGGGCAACATTCCGATCTCACCCCACCGCCGCATATCGCTTGCTAAGGCGGCATAGCGCTGCGGAGGTTCTAGCTGAAGTGCACCCGCTTCAATGATTTTGCGGAGGTAGTGGACTTCGGCCGCACCACGTTCGGCGTATTGCTGAATTTTGGCGACGACCTGCCTGGGCAAATCGGTGAGGTTCGGCATGGCTCTCACAATATGTGACCGGGTTCGCACCTGGAACCTTCACATCCCGCCGAACGGCGGCATTCGTCTTTACTCGCGTGGGTCGCTGTCGGTGCAGGCGGGCAGGATGTCGCTGTTGAGGTAGGCCTCGGCGGCACTATTCAGTTGTTCAGCCAGAGCCACGCAGGCGTCCTGAATGTGTTTAACCGCCCGATGATGCTCGTGTTCTGCATGAATAAACTGATCGTTAACGGCCCGAAAGAGCGGACCCCAGGTTGTTTCGATGTCTCGAGGAATACCGACGGTCTCACGCTTGGCCTTCTCGGCCATGCCGGCTGCTTGATCAAAAATATTGGCCAGCCCCGCCAGGTGTTGCGTCGTGACCTCTAGATCTGCCATGACGAACCACCCGGCTCAGACCCCTGCACCGCAACCTCCACCGGCACACCTTCGCCAAGAGCCGCCACCTCCGCGCCCACTTCGGCACCGTCCACATCGCCCACCGCGGGGCCAGGCTCGGCCGGCCCGTCCGGCCGCCGACTCGGCAACACCCTAGACACAGACCGTCGCGGCGGATCAGCCAGCCGGCCAGCTCCGGGCAGCTGCCAGTACGCCTCTGCCGAAAGCCCCACCAAACGCTCTACCGGCGCCACCACCTCCACCGAGGTGGGCACGGCCACCACCGACCCAGCCGGATCCTGAACTGAGGGCACACCCGCGACAAAGGCCATAAAATCGCTCACCCCGGTCGACGACGAAGCAGCCACCTCAGCCCGCAACAACCCACCCAGCGCAGACCCCGTCACCTGGGTGTCAGCGACATCGCGATAGTCACGAAACGCACGTTTGGCGTTGAGTTTCGACGTTACCGACATACCCGCGGGCAGAACTATAAGTATCGCGTAGAGGGCAATCATCCCCAACCAAGAGACTCGATCCGCAAATTCGGCAGCTTCCTCAGGCCCTACAGCCCAGTAATCCTGTTCCACGTCAGTGGCCACAATGAGTAAGCCTTCTAATACGCCCAGGGCTAATCGGGTATGCAAAACAATGTCAGCCTGATACTGCGCACTAGCCGCTAGGTCCTTATCGCGGCAAGCCAACTTCTCTACTAAAGACTGCAGCTGCATCACCTCGTTCCCGTAACTTTCCGCCGCCATACCCACCCACCGCGAACTCGACGCGGCCGAGTCCAGCAGATCACGAAGCTCGCTAAGCTGCACCGAACTACGCTGAAGACTCTCCCCCCGATAAGGCGAAACGAATCCAGCCAAAAATTTGAAAAACTCAACATAAGCCAAAGTAAAATAAATCGGGCTGTGGAGAACCGACTCATCTAAACGAGACTGCGCATCGACCCTTTGCTGAAGAGCTAAATTTCCCATCTCCTGTATTTCCCGCGACCTTTTGAGATACATGCGCGCCCGGTTAATGATTAACGCAATCGCCGCGATATCAATAAACGCATTAACGGTAGACGATACCCCTTCCTCGATGGACGGGGTTTTACCGCTTACGGCAACATCTTTGCATTGTTCGGCGAGACCGGTGAGTTCCGCGGCCAGGCAGCCTAAACCGAGGAGCACCACAGCGCCAGCGGCGATGTACACCATCCACGATCTCCAGACCTATGCCGCGGCTAATCCGCTTAAGCACGTAAAGATGGCCGCCATTCTACCGCCCGGCCAGGCCATGGGCGCCCGAACCAGACCGATACCACCTGCGCTTGCGACAATGCCCGTGTGGTCGAGCAGAGCATCTGGATGCAAAATGTTGCGGCTGATCCCAGACATTCACACCGCTACATTGAGCGTTTTCATGCGCTGGCACGTGACGGTATGGATTTGGCTGGGGAAGCTCGTCTCTTGGACGCGATGGCGCCTCGCGGCGCGCACATCCTCGACGCCGGCTGCGGTCCAGGCCGAGTCGGCGGCTATCTGGCCGCCGTCGGCCACCAGGTAGTCGGTGTCGACGTCGATCCAGTCCTCATCGAGGCGGCCGAGCGGGACCACCCTGGGCCGCGCTGGCTCGTCGGCGACCTCGCCGAGCTTGACTTGCCCGCCCGCGGCATCATCGAACCCTTTCAACTGATCGTGTCGGCGGGCAACGTCATGACATTCCTCGCACCGAGCACCCGTATCCAGGTGCTTACCCGGCTACGTGCGCATCTAGCGGCGGACGGTCGTGCGGTGATTGGCTTTGGCGCTGGTCGCGAGTACACGTTCACCCAGTTTTTTGATGACGCTAGGCGGGCTGGATTCGCCCGGGATTTGCTGCTGTCGACGTGGGACCTGCGACCGTTCGCCGATGATTCCGAGTTCCTGGTCGCGATTCTGCGCCCTGATGAAATCTTTCACCGGCAGCACGGCAGTTAGGTGGTCCCCAACGTAACCAGGATCGCATTTTTTCCGGTTTGCCAGGCTTTGCTGAAGGTGGCGATTGAGACCTGCTCATCGGGATGATCGAGAGCCGAGTCGTTGAGGTGAACAAGCTGATTAATGGTGTCGAGCCCGGTGACCACAACAAAGTGATCGGCCCTGGCGCGCTGGGCGGTGCTGTTCCAGATGGTCGCAGAATTGAGCCAAGCAATAATGTGGCGGTGGGCGGCGAGATAGTTCTGGATCGCGGCGAGGCCGTTCAGGCCAGTCGCATCGGGGTGCACCTGATCGATCACCTCTGACGTGATCCCGTACTGCTTGAGCAGCACCGTCTCGTCAACCATTTCCACGCCAGTCCCCCCTTTCGGCTGGTTCGGATCACCAGGCTCACTCGGCGGAACGTAGATCGGGCCGGGGCGAATCTCGGAGGGAGTCCCCTTGGCCAAGGTGATCATCTCTTGCTCGGTCGGTTCCCGCCCCGTGAGTTCACCAACCACGTCAGCGACGGCTAGCAGGGCACAGTCATCCTTAAGTGACTGCGGCTGCCAAAACACCGCGGAGGCAGCCGGGTCGCCATACATGCCGCTGGTGTTAGGCGCCGGCGCTGACCACGCCTCCGGCTGGCATGCCGCAACGGCAAAGACCATGCCAGCGCTGATGGCAGCAGTACCGAGCACAAGGACCGTCCGCGAATTGAACATCGCACTACAGGCTAGCCGTATTGCCAGGGCTATCCCCCTGAACGGACACATTTTCTGACCGCGCAGCACAATGGCGAGATGGTCAAACCTGCTATTCATCCGGTTCGTTGGCAACCACCCCGGGTGACGCCGCTGCCCGAACCGGATCTGCAAGCGGAGGTGCGTGTTGTTGCGATGCCTGGGCACGCCCCTGAAGATGTCGTGGTCGATGCGCGGGGCAACATTTGGACCGGTGTCGAGGACGGCCGCCTCATCCGGGTGAGCGCCGATGGCACCGACGTGCGGGTGATTACCCGCACCGGCGGCCGGCCCTTGGGCCTCGCGGTTGCTCGCGATGGCCGGCTGCTGATCTGCGACAGCCCGCGCGGGTTGCTGCGATACGACCCCCGCACGGACAAACTTGAGACGCTGGTCAGCGAAGTAGCCGGTCGACAATTGACGTTCTGCTCAAATGTCGTCGAATCATCAAATGGCACAATATTTTTCACCGAATCGGCGGCCGGTTTCAGCTACACATACTACAAGGGCGCGGCGCTTGAAGCCCGCGGCACCGGCGCGCTGTACCGCCGTGACACCGACGGAAAAGTCGACGTCCTGGCTTCGGGCCTGCACTTCGCCAACGGAGTCACGCTCACCGCGGACGAGTCGGCGGTGGTGTTTGCCGAATCGATGGGGTGTCGGCTGTCTAAATACTGGCTCACCGGGGAACGGGCCGGCTTGATCACTGCGCTGACCACCGAGCTACCGGGCTACCCGGACAACATCTCAACCGGTAGCGACGGCAGCATCTGGGTGACCCTGGCGTCTGCCCGCAACCAGCTCAGCGAATGGCTGAGCCCACGCCCACCGATTTTCCGAAAGCTGCTCTGGCAGTTGCCTTATCGTTGGATGCCGGACCCAAAGCCAATAGTGTGGGTGGCCGCATTCGACTCCGACGACGGCCACGTCCGCCAACAACTTCGCACCACACATCCCACGTTCGGCCTAGTTACCGGCGTGGTGGAAACCCCTGGACGGCTGTGGCTAGGCAGCATCGGGGCATCCGCGGTGGGCTATGTCGACCGGTAAAGCGCTTTTTCGGCTTGAGCGCTACCGCAATGCGGACATGCATTCACCCTAAATCCCGCTACGGCAACGGGTTTGGCGGATCGCCGGGCGCATTGTGAGAGAGCCGCTATGGAGTGACTGATGGGACAAACGAGAGTGGCATCTGAGCGTACGCCGCAGCGAACTCCACAATCAGGCTGGCAGTTCTGGGTTGATCGTGGCGGCACATTTACCGATATTGTGGCGCGCCGACCCGATGGACAGCTGCTCACCCACAAGCTGCTGTCCGAGCACCCCGAGCGCTACCGCGACGCTGCATTAGCCGGAATCCGCGTGCTGCTGGGCATCCCTGACCATCTGCCGATTCCGGTCGAGCAGGTAGATGCGGTGCGGATGGGCACCACGGTCGCCACTAATGCTCTGCTCGAGCACAAAGGCGCACGTACGCTGCTGGTGATCACGGCCGGTTTCGGTGACGCGCTGCGCATCGCCTATCAGAATCGACCGCACCTTTTCGATCGGCGCATCGTGCTGCCCGAGATGCTCTATGAGCGGGTACTCGAGATCGATGAGCGGGTGATGGCAGACGGTACGGTGCTGCGGGCACCCGAACTCACCGCGCTGGACGCCCCGCTACGCCAAGCCTTAGCCGAGGGCATCGATTCGGTAGCGGTGGTGTGCCTACACAGTTACCTGTATCCAGCGCATGAACGTGTGATAGGCCAGCGGGCAGCGGCTCTCGGTTTTTCGCACATCTCACTGTCGTGCGAGGTCAACCCGCTGATGAAACTGGTCCCGCGCGGTGATACCACCGTGGTCAATGCCTACCTATCCCCCGTTCTGAATCGCTACGTCAACCACGTGTCAGAACAGATGCGGGGCGTGCGGTTGATGTTCATGCAGTCCAATGGAGGCTTGGCGGAAGCCGAACATTTCCGCGGCAAGGACGCAATCCTGTCCGGCCCAGCTGGCGGCATTGTCGGCATGGCACGCATGTCCGAACTGGCCGGATTTGATCGCGTTATCGGCTTCGACATGGGTGGCACCTCCACCGACGTATCGCACTACGCCGGCAGTTACGAGCGAGTGTTCACCACCCAGGTAGCGGGGATCCGATTACGGGCCCCGATGCTCGACATCCACACCATTGCGGCCGGGGGCGGGTCGATTCTGCATTGTGACAGCAACCGCTACCGGGTCGGCCCGGACTCGGCGGGAGCAGTGCCCGGCCCGGCCTGCTACGGCAACGGCGGTCCACTGACCGTAACCGACGCCAACGTGATGCTCGGGCGCATCCAGGCCACGCACTTTCCGGCGGTATTCGGCCCCGGCGGCGATCAACCACTCAACATCGAGGTGGTCCGACGTGGTTTTACCGAGCTGGCTGCCACTATCCGGGCCTGCACGGGTGATGATCGTTCCCCCGAACAGGTTGCCGAAGGTTTTCTGCAGATCGCGGTGGCCAACATGGCGAACGCGATCAAAAAAGTGTCCATCCAACGCGGACACGATGTAACCCACTATGCGTTAACAACATTCGGCGGTGCGGGCGGTCAACATGCTTGTGCGATTGCTGACGCGCTGGGTATGCGCACGGTATTAATCCCACCGATGGCTGGTGTGCTCTCCGCGCTGGGGATCGGCCTGGCCGACACCACCGTGATGCGGGAACAAGCCGTCGAAGTCCCACTCACCACCGCCGCATTACCGCAGTTAGCCACCGTCGCCGACCGACTTCAGCAATCCGCCTGCGCACAACTGCGTGACGAAGGTATTGCGCCTGAATCGATCCGGGTGGCCCGTCGCGTCCACCTGCGCTACCAAGGCACCGACACGGCAACCCCCGTTGAACTGACCGACCTCGACACCATGACCGCGACCTTTACCGCCCAGCACCGGGCGATGTATTCGTTCGTGCTAGATCGTCCGCTCATCGCCGAAGCGCTCTCGGTGGAAGCGACCGGACTGACCGACCAGCCAGACTTATCCA
>JAIENC010000215.1 GCA_019751635.1 Mycobacteriaceae bacterium | reverse complement strand
CACCGGAATCTTCTTTACCGCGCTTGGTGGTTGGCTGATCGCCGGATTCGGTGGAGCCGCATTCGGGGTAGTAATTGGCGTGCTCGTAGGTTTAATCCGGTTCCGCAACCAACCGCTGTGGTGTTGGCTGAAACTGTGGCTTCGTCGTCGGCGAGTGCTGCGGTTGGCCGAACCCTGCATGGTGACCAATGACCGTGCCGGTGGCGGAGTTCGGTATCAAGACGGGGTAGCCGTGGCCGCCGTTCAACTCCTCGGCAAGGCGCACTCGCCTACCCTGCTCACCGGATCCACATCGACATATACCGAAAACACCATTGATGTCGCTGCTCTGCTGCCGTTGCTGCGCCACAGTCTGGGGCTCAGCATCCATTCGTTAACTTTAGTGAGCGCCGGTGCCCGTCGCCGCGGCACCGGCGATTACGCTCGGCTCTACGACACCCTCATCGGCACTCCGCCTTATGCCGGTCAACGGGAAACCTGGCTTATTATCAGAATCGCTGCCCTGGATCGTGCGCTAACCAATGCGGATGCTTTGCGTCATCGGGCATCGGTGGGTACTGCGACACTCGCTGTTGCGCAACGGATTAGCGCAGTACTGCGCCAACAAGGTATCCGCGCCAAAGTCGCGACAGTGACCGATCTCCTCGATTACGAGAAGCGTTGCGGCTGTTCTGCTTTAGCTCCAGAAAATCGTTGGTGGTCTTATCTGCGCAGCGATCGAGGCTGGTTGACTACCTACGGGTATCGGCCCGCGGACATCACCGCGAACGCACTGGCGCAAGCATGGTCGCTACGGGCTGACGGAATCATCCAGAACATCACCGTCTTTGGTGACGGTACCGCCACCGCCACGGTGACGGTGCGTGACGCACATCCGCCGAAAACCCCGCCGAGTCTGCTGCTGCACACCCTGCCAGGTGAGCAAGCCCAGGCGTTGATAGCCAACTTCTGCGCGCCGATGCCTCGGCTTGGCGGTATTCGACGGGGGGCGCTGGGCGGTCCGCTGATTGCGCCGGTGGGGCCTTCGGGGGTGTTGCTTGGCAAGGTTGGCGCGGGTAACCGGCTTTTACTGCCGTTAGGTGACCCGGGAAAATTGAGTCGGGTCTTTATCGCTGCCGATGCTTGCCTGGCCAAGCGGATTGTGCTTCGGCTGGCGGGTGCGGGGGAGCGAATCACCGTGCACACCCAAAACCTCAAGCAGTGGAACGGTATTCGCATGCCCGATCTCGCTGTGATCGATCGGTCCTGGCCGCTGCCCGGGACGACGGTCAGCGTGGTGGACGGTACCGTCACTCCAGCGCCACGGCCCAACACCGTGATCTGGGTTGGCCCGACCGGAACGCAACCTCCGGGGCCAACCGATGTACTAGTCAGACAAGTCGGTCCCGGCACGGTAGAAGTGACGGCCAATGGTCATGTGCACACGGTGGAGATTGAACTGTTCCGCGCCGAGAACCGCTACGTGTCGGCGGGAGTGACGACACAATGACGAGCAGCGTCACACCGGTCGCCGCGCGCAAGCGATTCGATCAGGCGATGGTTGCTCTCCAGGGCGATCCGCACTCGGCGCATTCCTTAGCGCTGAGCCGATTCCGTGAGGCCACCGAGATCGACCCGTCGATGGCCGATGCCTGGCTGGGGCGAATCGCCGCAGGCGATCACGCGCTGTCGACCTTGCAAAAACTGTATGCGTGTGGCGCGCGCTTGCACCGGGAAACCAACCGGCTTGGTGTGCATTTGTCGGCGTCGGCGAAAGCCGGCCCCTACCTATTGATCTCGGTAACCGAGTTATCGCATGCCGGTTTAGCGTTAGCAAGCGCTCTTATTGACAACGAGCAGTACGCGAAAGCTGAAGTGCTGCTGTCTGATTCAGCGCTGCTTGATGTTTGGGAGAATCATCAGTGGCAGCAGTACCTCCGTGCCTATCTGATGTTCGCCAGTCAGCGGTGGCCGGAGGTGATCTCGGTTGCTGCACAGACCTTGCCGGCGCGGGCAATCATGATGTCGGCGCTGACCGCGGCGACTAGTACCTTAGCGGCCCGCGCTGCGGTACATCTCGGTCAAGCGCGCGTGGGGCTGGATTGGGCTGATCGAGTGCAGCTAGGTACCGGGCACAACGGGCTGACAGAGTCGCCTGGAGCTGCATTGTCTGACGCCGCGGTTGCTGTCCTCGATCCGGCTGAATTCCCTTTAATTGCTGCTGATTTGGCCTATGTCAAAGGGATGGCGTATCGCCAGCTCGGCGAGGAAAGCGCCGCCCAAATCTGGCTGTCCAAAGCGACCATGAACGGGGCGTTGACCGAACACGCCAAGCGGGCGTTAGCTGACTCGACGTTACAGCTAGCGATCACCGATGAAGAGACCATTGCCACGCGAACGAACAAATGGGATGTGACCACCGAACGTTCAGGTGAGCAACGTCGCGAAGAGGAAAGCGAAGAGCGGCGAAGCCAACTCCTGCAGGAAGGCCGGGCACTACTCAACAATCAAGTGGGGCTGGCTGAGGTCAAACGAGCGGTAGCCGAGCTGGAAGATCAGATCGAAGTTCGGGAATTGCGCTTAGCGGCTGGGCTTCCGGTAGCTAACCAGACCAACCACATGCTGTTGGTAGGGCCACCGGGCACCGGAAAGACCACCACCGCTCAAGCGCTAGGAATGATCTACGCCGGCTTAGGTATTGTGCGGCATCCCGAGATTATCGAGGTCAAACGTGCGGACTTCTGCGGTGAACATATTGGGGCCTCAGGCCCGAAAACCAACGAGCTGATCAACCGCTCACTGGGTCGCATCGTGTTTATGGACGAGTTTTATTCGTTGGTCGAGCGCCACCAGGATGGCCGCCCGGACATGATCGGCATGGAGGCGGTCAACCAGTTACTGGTGGGGCTCGAGGTGCACCGATTCGATTTCTGCTTTATCGGCGCCGGATATGAGCAGCAAATCGAGGAATTCCTCACCGTCAACCCGGGTTTGGCGGGCCGATTCAACCGCAAATTGCGTTTTGACTCCTACACCCCCGAGGAACTGGTTGAAATCGCGGTCCGCTACGGCAAACCCCGGGCTACCGTGATGGCGCCGGCAGCCTGTGCGGCGTTACATTCGGCGTGTCAGGAGGTGGGCTGCTATCGCGCAGCTGACGGTACGGCCGGCATCGATGTCATGCAGAACGGGCGCTTCGCTCGCAATGTGGTGGAAAGGGCTGAGCGGCTGCGTGATTCGCGTGTTGCCAACCAACACCGTAACGCCAAAGGTTCGGTGACGGTGGATGATCTGCAAACGCTACGCGCTCAAGATGTGGCGGCTGCCGTGTTGTCCGCGTGCGGGGAAAAGCACGTGCCGATCACTTTTTAAGCCGGTGATCCAACCCGGCGATCTTCCGGATCGGGGTTTCCTCCGGCTGGTACGTTGAGGGGTACTGCGTATGCCCTTGCCGAGACGCGCCGATGAATCTCGCAAGGGCCGCACGTTCAAGCTGAATTGTGGACTAACTACCGTCGCCGAAGACCATCTGCTTCTTGAGGTTCGCGGCAGCAAAATCGTCGGTGTCCTGGTACATCTTGTTGGCCTGATCGCAGAGCTCAGCCAGGTAGGTGGAGGCATCTGCCAGGGCGTCACAGGCTTTCTTGCGCCATGCCACCGCCTCGTCGAGGGCGGTGTTGCCGGCACCCACATAGACGCCGTGCGTTTTCCACACCTCTTCGTACCGAGGGTCTCCGTTGGGGTTCTTGTCTCCCTTGGCCTCGATCTGGGCATCCTGGATCGCTTTGACCGCGGCGAGCTGTTGCTCTTTGCAGTATTGGGGTGTGCCCGGCTCGTAATCGGTGTTAACAATCAAATCCATGAGTCTTCTCCTTCTATGCTGTGTACTGCTTAATTTTTGTCATCGTGGTGAACCAGCTGTTTGTCGAGGGTTCTCGCCAGCAGGTCATCGGTGTTTTTGTAGGCTTTAGCGGCCTCATCGCATTTTTTCGCCAGACGTTC
Organism: Mycobacteriaceae bacterium; assembly: GCA_019751635.1. Lineage (GTDB taxonomy): Bacteria > Actinomycetota > Actinomycetes > Mycobacteriales > Mycobacteriaceae > Mycobacterium. The sequence goes on along the minus strand of JAIENC010000215.1, from coordinate 10,666 downwards.
ACACGAGTCGGCGAGGTCATCGCACGCACCATTGCGTTTACCGGCCGCCCGGTCAAGGGCATCATTGCTCTCTTTCCAATACAGACCGTGGGTGTTCCACGTTTTCGAATAGGTATTCGGGCCGCCGACGTACGTTGGCGCGCCATCTAACCGGATCTTGGCTTTCGCGATCGCTTCAGCGGCTTCGCGCTGCTTTTTTGCGCAATACGCCGGTGTGCCAGGATCCGGTTCGTCTTCGACGGTCAGATCGGCCATAACTTCCCACCTTTACATTTACGTGACTGGTGACTGCTCAGTGAGAGATCTCGGTTAGCTAGAACCCCATACGCTGCGCTAAAGCCAAGTCATCAGATTGTTCGCTACTGCTTGGGCCTGCGACACCGAACGGTACCGCTGCCGCAGGAGCAGCACCTGAACCCGCGGCAGCCGCAGCGCTGTTCATGCTCGCGGCCAGCACCGCCTGGGCCAGCGCCGCCCCGCCGGGAGTGGCCTGGTCCTCGGAAGTAGCGCCGGCCAGGGTGATCCGGTCTGCCGGCGGAGCCCCAGCCGGGCCGGCGGCCTCATCCGGGGCGGCCCCGGCGAGGGTCATCTTGTCATCCGGGGTGGCCCCGTCGGCTCCCTCGGCGCCTTCGTCGGCCTTGTCTTTGTCTTTGGCTTCCGGATCTTCCTTAGTGTCGTCCGCCAGGGTGGCGTCCTTGGCGGCTTCCTGACCTTGGTTGGCCTGTGAGGCCATCTGCTGAATCGACGAAGAGATCTGCTGGGCTTGCTGTTCGGCCTGGTTGGCCATGTTCATGTAGGGGGCGGCCTCTTTGGACAAGGCGGACATCTGCTTGTGCACTGCCGCCGCCTCTGCGGACGCTGCGTTGAGGCGATCACCGGTGAAGATCGGGTCACGGGTGAAGAAGCCGATGGGAATACGGCTGTGCTGGGTGTCATCTCCGGCGTCAGCCGTGCTGTCATCACTGGTCGGCTCATCCGGCGCATCGGGTAGGTCCGGGAAAACCGGGTCAACCGTCCCCCCATCATCGGGCACCACCGGATCGGGCACGACCCCTACCGTGGGGGCTATCTGCTTGGCGGCACTGCGGGTTGGGCTGTAGAACTGATCTTCTTTGTTTTTGAAGTGGGGTTTTAATACCTGCCCCGAAATTCCTAGCAGGCTAGACATGAGGCCTAAACCGGCGGTAAGCACGACGAGTGCACCCCACTCCGCGTAAAAAACCAAGGCGCTTGTGAGGCTTTCCGCGGCTGCTGTCATGCCGGGGATCCACGAGTTAGCCCATGCCGACGCGGCGACCGCGGCCATGGCGGTAGCAACAACGATAATGCCAGTGGTGCTCAGTTGGATTGCGGCAAAGCCATCGCGACCTTTGTCGACTTCGTTGGCCTGGTGATTCAGATGATTTGCCATCTGTTCGTCAGCATGGGCCATATCGTCGACGAGCCCTTTTTGTTTCTCGAGGCAGTCCAAATATTCGTCACGTGCTTCGCCAGACCAGTGCGAGGGATAGGCCTCTTCGAGAATTCCGTAAATCTCGTCATAGAACTTGGTGTGGCCCTGTTTAAAATCTTGCCCCCGCTCGGGCGGGCCAAACCCATTGAATAAAGCTAAGGCTTCGATAGCGGCTAGGGCGGCGTAAAGGTAACCCAGCGAGGCCATCGTCACTTGCGGACCTGTAATTGAAGTCATCGTAGCGCATAGGCCTAAGGCCGCTGACCCCGCGGCGGCGATATCAATGTAGGCGTCGTCGGTCATTTTTTTGTGCTGAGCCGTCAGTAGACCGCCCTGAGTGGCGGCAATAGCAACACCGCCGGCAACTACCACTATTTCGCCAAAAATCGCTAGAGACGCCGTCATGGTGTGCCTTCCCTAGATGTCTCCCGCGGATTGCCCCGAGTGTCAACGGTATGTTGAGAATAGCAAAGCAGTGAAACGCCTGCTATGCATACAGTAAGCTTGCAGAAATCTCCCAGGAAATACGGTCCGTCTTTGCTTGGGCGCGCTGTAAAACGCCACTGGCAGCGCCGACCGGGCGGCCTTGACCAGGTGTGTTCCAGGTCACACTCGACGCATTAGCGTTAGTTCACTAGCTGGCCGCTCTCCGTTTACCTACCTGTTAATTTCTCAGCTCGCCGGCGTTTCATCGACAAGATCAACCAACGATGGCAAACTTACCGTGTTGCGATCATGTCGACCATGACCGTGACCGAACGGTGGGTTATCGGCCCTGGCTAAAGGTCTCGATACCAGCCGAATATTCAGGCTAATGACTCGGAGAGCAGGGGCCGGGGTGCACCGTATTGCAGCGATGCTGCTGGCGCTGACGCTAGCGCTGCTCAGCGCGCCCGCCGCGCTGGCCATCACGCCACCCCCGATTGACCCGGGTGCGGTCCCCCCTGATGTCACCGGGCCAGAACAGCCCATGGAACAGCGGCACATCTGCTCGGCGCCCATCACCGTGCCTGGCTCGGATTTTCACGATCCGCCGTGGAGCAACGCCTATCTCGGCGTCTCCGAAGCGCAGAAATTTGCCACCGGGGCGGGGATCACCGTGGCGGTAATCGACACCGGAGTGGACGCGTCACCCCGCGTTCCCGCCGAACCCGGTGGCGATTTCGTCACCGCGGGCGGTGACGGGCTCTCCGACTGCGATGCCCACGGCACGCTAGTCGCCTCGATTATCGCCGGGCGGCCCTCCCCGGAGGACGCGTTTATCGGCGTGGCACCGGATGCCCGGCTGATCTCCATCCGCCAGACCTCGGAGGCGTTCGAACCCAAAGACAACAACAAAGACCAAAACGACCCCAACGCCACGCCGGCGGCCGGCTCGGTCCGCAGCCTGGCTCGTGCCGTGGTGCATGCCGCGAACCTCGGCGCCCAGGTGATCAACATCAGCGAAGCGGCCTGCTTCAAGGTAGGCAAGCTGGTCGATGAGTCCAGCTTGGGCGCCGCCATCGACTACGCGGCCAACGTCAAAGGCGTGGTGATCGTCGCGGCGGCCGGCAACACCGGCCACGACTGCTCACAGAACACCCCACCGGACCCGGCCATGCCGGCCGACCCCCGCGGCTGGCGGCAGGTGCACACGGTGGTGACGCCGGCGTGGTACGCGCCGCTGCTGCTGAGCGTTGGCGGTATCGGTGAAGACGGCTCGCCGAGCAGCTTCTCGATGCACGGCCCATGGGTGGGAGCAGCCGGCCCCGCGGAAAACATTGTTGCGCTGGGCGGGCCCGGCGATCCAGTGGACGCATTGCCCGGTAAAGAAGGGCCGGTCCCGATAGCCGGCACGTCATTTGCCACCGCCTACGTCTCCGGCCTCGCGGCGTTGCTGCGCCAACGTTTCCCGGATCTGACGCCGGCCCAAATTATTCATCGGATCACCGCCAGCGCCCGACACCCCGGCGGCGGTGTTGACGACGAGGTTGGTGCCGGCGTAGTCAACGCGGTTGCGGCACTGACGTGGGACATCCCACTCGACACCGATAAGGCCAAAAGAACCGTGAAACCGATTCCCGCGCCGGTGATTGCGCCAGCCCCCGACCGTGGGCCGATCACGGCGGTGACTGTAGGGGTTGTGGGGGTAGGGCTGGCGCTCGGCTTTGCGGCGCTGACCGGGCGGGCATTGCGGCGCCGATGAAGAGCTGGCTGCGCTCCTTTGGGCTACGGTTCAGCACCGGGCAATCCTTGGTGGTCGCATCGTTAGCGCCAATCATCATCCTGCTCTTCCTGAACATGGGCTACACATGGTTGGGCATCACCCTGGTGGTGTTAAGCGCGGCTGTGGTGGTGGTGAGCTTTCGTGGTCGGCGGTTGACCGGGTGGGTGGCGGCGGTCTTTGCTTGGCTGTGGCGGCGCCGCAAGCCAGTCGAACCACCATCAGAACCCGTGGTCGGTGCCACCGTGAAGCCGGGCGATCACGTTGCTGTGCGCTGGCAAGGCGATTTCCTGATTGCGGTCATCGAACTTCTGCCCCGCCCGTTCACCCCGACGGTCATTGTCGATGGTCAGGTACATACCGACAATGTGCTGGATACCGAGCTGGTGGAACGCCTGCTGTCGGTGCTCTGCCCAGATTTAGAAGCCGACATTGTGTCTGCTGGCCACCGTGTTGGCAAGACTGCATCGGCCGAGGTGGTCAGTCTTTACGAGCAGATCATTGGGCGTGATCCAGCCCCGGTGCACCGCCGGACTTGGATCATGCTGCGTGGTGATCCGGTGCGTACCCGCAAGTCAGCACAGCGGCGCGACGTCGATGTGGCCGGGCTGGCTCGATACCTAGTGGCTTCGGCGACCCGGCTCGCCGATCAGTTAGCCAGCAATGGTGTGGATGCGGTGTGTGCCCGCAGCTTCGACGATTTCGACCGGGCCACCGACATTGGTTTCGAGAAGGAAGGCTGGTCCAAGATCGCCGGCCGGGAGGGGTACACTGCGGCCTATGCGGCGCCCGGAGGCCCAAACGTGTGGTGGTCAGCACCCGCCGACCACATCATCACCAGGGTTAGGGTCGCATGCGGTGCGGCGCCACGGTCTACGATACTGCTGACCACCCCAGGAAAGCCAACCAAGCTACCGGGGTTCATTCGGCTGCTAGGCGCCCAGCGGGCTGGACTGGAAGGCCGTCAGAGTCTGATCGCCGACCGGCACGGGCGCCTACCAATCGGGTCGGCCGGTGTGCTGCTGGGTGCCACCCCGCGCGGCTTCCCGGTCTATATGCCCTTCGACGACGTGGACGTCAGCATCGACCTCAGCGACTCAAACACCTTCGTGCAGTTTGTGCTGCGGGCGGCGGCCGGGGGCGGAGTTGTCACGTTGGGGCCGCAGTTCCAAGAGCTTGCCGGACTGTTAGGCGCCCACCTTGGGGCAGAAGGAGCGGAGAGCAAGGTGGTCTGGCCGAATGCAACAACTTATCTTGGCCCACACCCCGGCATTGACCGCGTGATTCTGCAACCTGACTTCATTGGCACGCCGCGACATCGGCAACTGCCGATCCGGCCAATCTCACCGCCGGAGGAAGAGCGCTACCACAATGCGGCTTCATCAATGATAATGGCGGCAGCGGAAGGGAGATGATTCGCTATGACGCAACCAGACGATGTGACCTTAGAGCATGACGAACTAGTGAAGCGTGCCGATGAATTGGAAGCGCCACAGGACCCCCCGCCGGCTACTCACCCGGCCGCGCCGTGCAACCTGGAGATGATCACCAAAGCAGCCGCCACGCTGGCCACCTCGGTTGACAACATGAGTGTCTATCTGAAGGTGGCCGAGGAGCAGCGGAAAAATCTGGCCACCTCGCTGCGGAATGCGGCTAAGGCTTACGAAACCACGGACACCAGTGCCGCCGAAGCGGTGTCTAGTGATGGGCAGGTATCGGCGGCAATGCCAATATCAGCGGCAATGCCGGTGGCCCGAGCTGCGGCCACTCAGCCAGCATCCTTGACGGCGGCTAGCGCGCCGCCGGCTCAGGCACCAGCGGGGTCTCAGGTGGGCGCCAACAGCACTATTCCCGATCCGCCTAAGGAATATGTTGATCTGGAAGACAAAACGGTGCAGATCGAACAAGTCACCGTATATGCCGATGGTTCAGCTTCCCCGGCTATTCCGACGGCGACGCAGATTAAAGCGTTCAACGACTTCGCAGACTCCTGGACTAAATACAAGCAGAAATTGATGGCCACCGCTGATCCGTCGACGGGTCTGTACCGGCCGTTTCAGTACTGGACGGGTGCATCGGCTTCTTCCGTCGAGGCCAATATGCGCCAGACGCGGTCCTGGGTGATCGATGTTGCCGGAAAATGCGATACCTTGGCCGACCAAGCTAAAAATATTGTTGCCGCACATAAAGTGAATCGCGGTGAACACCCCACGTACCATCAAGTAAAAGTTCTTGATGACGAGTACGCAGATTCTAAAAAAACCTCTCATTCCCACTACAAAACAAGTGATGTAGTGGCGCAATACGACGCGTATCAAAAGCAATCTGATGACGCGCTAAAAAAATACACCCAAAACGGTGGTTTGCCGATCGCGCAAATATCGCTATCGGAGCCGCCCGGTGCATACGTGATACCGGACCCCACCCCCACGCCGACTCCCGGGCCGACCCCCGATCCCACCGATGACACCACCTTCCCTACCTTGCCGAGTTCGGGTGGTATGCCGTTCACGCCGCAGCAGCAGCAACCAGATATGGGGGGGCTTGAAGACGCGTTAAAGGACTTGGCGCCGTCGGGAATGAAACCGGCTTCGGTCGGCGGTGGTGGCGGCGGGGCGTCGGTGCCGTTGCAGCCGGCGATGGAGTCCGACGCTGTGCCGCGCCCGGCAGCGACGCGCGACGCCGGTCTAGGGCGAGGCATCCCGGGGCTGGGAAGTTCGATGGGTGGCCCTGGTATGGGTATGGCACCGATGGGTGCCGGAGGTACGGGGCAAGACAACAACCAAACCAAGCGTGGACAGCAGGAGGAGGAAGCGCTCTACACTGAAGAGCGATCCTGGACCGAGGGAGTTATTGGTAGTCGTCGCCGCAAGGATGTCGCAGATAGTAAGGATTCCAAATGACTGGTTCAATGCACCCACAGGTATCTGAGGTTCTCGAGCAAGCGCAGCAGTTTACCTCGGCGCTCGAGGAGCAGATGCACTGGATGGACACCGAGTCCTTTAAATCCACCGATGAAGAGAAGACTGTCGAAGTCAGTCTGAACGGACGGCATTGGCTCACCGGTCTGCATATCGAGGACGGTTTGTTGCGGTTGGGCGCCGAAACGGTGGGGGCGCGGATCAATCAGGCGTTGAGTAACGCGCAAAAAGCCGCAACCGAGGCGGTCGAAGCGAAGCGGGAAGCGCTCATCGAGGGGCTGGGCGATATTGTCGGTAGGCTCAAAGACATCACGGGGATGGATCCCGGCGGAATTGGTCCCGTCACATAACGTTGCTGGTCAAGCGTTAGGAGTGCAGTGGCGATGGGCATAGAAAAGCCGATCGGCGGACACGCAGAGCAGATGCTCGACCCGGGTGGCTGGCCGGAAGTAGACGAGGACGCGTTCTACGACCGGGCAACAGAGTTCACCCGGGTCTTACGGCGAGTCTCTGACGTCATGGAAACCTGCCAACAGCAGCAGGCCCGAGTGTTCGATGAAGGGGTCTGGTCCGGCGGTGCCGCCGTTGCTGCCAACGGTGCGATCAGCGGCAATATCAATCAATTGCTGAATTTGCAAAATAATCTTGCCGCAGTGATTACCTGGCATAAATATATTGGCGGCTCTGTCGCCCTGACCAAGTCAACAATCAGCGACAACGTTGATAGCGCGCAGCGTAAGATTCATGAAATTCAACATGACTCTAGCTTGGATGATGACGAGCGAGAGTCCGCAATTAATAAAGTGGTGAGCGCAACCCGCGGGGCGAATCTCGGAGTGATGGCCGGTGCCGCCGAGCAGATTCGGGCTACCACGGGTTGGCGTCCGCCGGACAACGCCCTAGACGACCTGCTTGATCAGAAGGCGCCACCCGAACCGGAGACCCTTGACGAGGAGCAATACCTCACCCTGTCCGGGCCGCCGCAGAGCACGGCCGTGCTGTCGCCGCCGGCTTCAGTTGATGGGTCCGCCTCGGCACTGAACGGGAGTCCCACGCTCGGTGCGATGCCGCCCCGGCCGGCATCCGCGCCGCCGCAAGCGGAAGGCGCACAAAAAGACCAATCCGATGCCTCGCAATCGGTGTTGAATCCGGCCGCCTCGACGGTGCTGCTGCCCGGTACCGGTTCACGTAGCAACAGCGGTAGCAAAGGGGTGACGCCGGCGGCGGTCGGTACCTTGCCCGATGAAGCGGTAGCACCGACGCAGCCGGCGGCAACTTCGGGTCTGCCACCTGCCTCGATGGCGCCGGCGGCCGCGGCCGCTGCTGCTGGTTCGGGGACCGCGCCAGTGGGCAATAAGCCGGGGGGTGCGACGCGCGGCAACCGTTCTGGGACATCTGCGGCCAAGGCGGCAGAGGCCGGAACTACCGAACGTGCGGAGTCGGCCGATCGGACTCGCGCGGCGGCCGATATTGCACCGGTGGTTGCTGTCCCGGTTTCAGCGATCCGGGCCGAACGTGATGCCGTAGTTGAGGCTGCTACTGCTGGCGCGGTACGCCGGGCCCAGGGTGGCGGCCCCGATCCGGTGCAGGTAGCGCGACACATCGCAGCTGCTTTAAATGCGCCAGATAGTGGGGATCGCTCCGACTTTGGGTTCTTCTGGATCACCGCGGTGACAATTGACGGAAAGATTCTGGTAGCCAACAGCTATGGGTTGGGGTACATCCCCTCTGAGGTTCAGTTGCCGCCGTCGGTTCAGCTCGTCACCGCCGATGAACGGATTCCGGTTGAAGAGCGGGCTAGCTGGGCCACGTACCCGGGGATTGCCCTGCAAGGCTGGGCCACCTATCACAACACCGAACTCCGCGTGGTCATTGGCACCCAAGAGCAATTAGCCAACTCTGACGCTGGGGTTGCCACGATCGTGCTGGAACCCGAGGACATTCCCGAAAGCGGCCAGATGACTGGCCGTTCTCGCCTGCAAGTAGTGGACTCCCCGGCAGCGGCTCGCCTGGCCGGGACCAGTGATATGCGCTCGGTTGATTTGTTGCCGCCGAAAAAGGCCGATGCCCAGCCACCGGAGGATCGGCGCTTCCGGCTCTGGTTCAACGTCATGAAACCGATGACCAGCACAGCGAGCGGTCGGGAGAAAGCACACCTACGGGCGCTACATGCCTATGTCGCCCACGCGCAGGAAGTCGTGTACTACGAAGCTTATGCCGCGACCGAACCAGTCGCCCAGCGGGCCGCTGTCGGCGACTGGTTGTACCTGAATTATCTCAACGGCCTTCTGGCCGCCGCTCTTCCTGAAGAGAGCTAAGCCGGGATGACGTTGCCGCGATCCAGCTTGTCGGGTTGCGGCATCGTGTTGCGAATCCGCCGAATTTCCCCAGCTAGCTCTGATAAATCTCGCTACTTTAATGCAGCTTTGTCAGTAAAGATGGCATTAGCGGAAGGGGAGTTTTTGCGATGACGCAGCCAGATGTGCAGGTAGAACAAGAAGAATTGTTGCAGCGGGCCGCTGAGTTGGAAACCCCTTTTGATCCATGGCCCACAATAGACCCGCTATCCCCGTGCGATCTCGACTTCGTTAACAGGGCTTCGGATGACCTCGCCCTGTCGGCCGAGAATATCGGCGTCTATCTTGACGCGGGCGAGAAATCACGAAAAGACTTAGCGGCCTCGCTGCGGAACGCTGCCAAGGCTTATGAAAATGTTGACGAGAATGCCGCCGAATCAATGTTGAACACTATGGGCGGTGGGTCCAGTTCTGGGGGATCGGGTAAAGCAGAAGAGGAGCCTTCCGTTGGCCCCTTGGGATCTTGGTATGACCCCACAACATGGGGAAAAAACTCACACAAATCCCATATCCATGAACCAGATAAAAATCCTGACGATTACGCTGATTTAGAGGCCAAAGCGCGTCAGATTGAGCAACCCGATCAGGGGGTAGCGTTCACTAACTTTGCGAATGCTTGGGCGAAGCATCAAAAAATGCTGTTAGAAGCTGCTGATTCAAAAATCGGCTTGTATCGACCATTTACCCAGTGGACGGGTGAAGCGCGTTCTTCGGTTGAGCAAAACTTCAGAGACATGAGGAAATGGACACTAGAGGCCGCGGAGAAATGCGACACGATAGCGCAACAAGCAAAGGCTGTTGTGTCAGCTCACAAGGTGGCAATTAAAGAACACCCAACATTGGCTCAGATAGAAGCGCTAGATAAGCAATACCATAATGGAAATATTGTGGACAGAGTGCTGGCGATGGATCAGTACGAGCAATATCAAAAGCAATCTGATTCGGCGCTACAAAAATACAAGCAGAGCGTACCGGGCGGGTCACAGACGCTAGGAGAGCCGCCCAGCGCGTACGTGATTGATCCGCCAGAACCTACGCCGACGCCCGGTCCCACGCCGCCGACCCCATTCGATCCGATCATCAGTGACTTCGCTGACTCGGTTACCCCGTTCACGCCCGGTGGGGCGATGTCTCAGATGAAAGAACCCGGTGACGCACAGTTCGATGACGAGTTAGCGGATGGATCGACTGTCTCTACCGGGGGAGGGGTCATGCCGGCAGCGTTTACCGGGGGAGGCTCCTCGCCCACACCGTTAAAGCCCGCAGCGGGCCACGAGACCGTCGCGCGCTCCGTTACCGGTCGTGATGCTGGGATCTCCAGTTCTAGGCCGTCAGCTGGCGGTGGGGCGATGGGTGGCTCCGGGATGGGGGCGGCGCCGATGGGCCATGGTGGTTCTAGCAAAGAAGGCCAAGTTAAGCACACCGATGACGAAGAATCGCTGTACAACGAGGAACGGCAATGGACTGAAGGGGTTATTGGCGCGCATCGGCGTAAAGACCCTGCCGAGATGATGGCTGACCGCAAGGAATTGTAGCGGGGGGCTTTGCAGTGCCGGTGGATACCGCGAAAGAGAGATGATTTGCGATGACCGAACCAGATGTGCAGTTGGAATACAACGAATTGCTGGCCCGGGCCGCCGAGCTGGAGGTTCCTTTGCAGGCTCCGCCGAATTGGTATCCGGCGCCGCCGTGTGATCTGGATATGGTAGAGAAGGCTACTGAGAAATTAGAG